>NZ_JBFAKH010000020.1:0-114042 GCF_040655635.1 Streptomyces sp. NPDC050388 | reverse complement strand
GGGGGGGGGGGGGGCTGGCGACGCTGCTCGCGGCCCCGGCGCCGGGCGCGGGGGGGGCGCCGCTGGCGGGCGGCCTCCGCCGCCCCCCCCCCGCGCCGCCCTGCCCGCGCTCTGCCTGACGCAGATCACCAGCTGGGGCATCGTCTACTACGCCTTCCCCGTGCTGAATCCCGAGATCACGCACGCGACCGGCTGGCCCGCGGGCGCGACCACCGCGGCCTTCTCCCTCGCCCTCGTCATCTCCGCGCTCGCCGGAATCCGCGTCGGCCGGATCCTGGACCGGCGCGGCCCGCGCACGGTCATGACCACCGGATCGGTGCTCGGCACGGCAAGCCTGCTGCTCATCGCCGCAGCGCCCAACCTGCCGGTGTTCTTCGCCGGTTGGACGTTGGCTGGGCTGGCCATGGCCGCCACCTTCTACCAGCCCGCCTTCGTCGCCCTCACCCGCTGGTGGGCCCCACACCACGTCCGGGCCCTGACGATCGTCACTCTCGCCGGCGGACTCGCCTCCACCGTCTTCGCCCCGCTGACCGCCACTCTCGCCGACCACCTGTCCTGGCGGAACACCTACCTGGTGCTCGCCACGGTGCTCGCCCTGGTCACGGTCCCCGCGCACGCCCTGGCGCTCCGCGCGCCCTGGCCAGCAACCGGAGAGCAGGGCAGCCAAAGAGACGCACGGGCTGGGACCGTTGCCCGCACCCGGCCGTTCTGGATACTCGCCGCCGCCTTCGCCCTTTCGGCGTTCGCGATGTACGCCGTCGTCATTGCTCTTGTGCCCCTCCTGCTGGAACGCGGCTACACCACCAGCCAGGCAGCCTGGGCCCTTGGCCTCGGCGGCGCCGGGCAAACCCTCGGTCGCACCCTGTACGCCACGCTCGCCCGCCGCACCACCGCCCCGGCCCGCACCACCGCGCTGATCGCCCTCGGCGGCCTCACCACCGCAGCCTTCGCCGTAGCGCCGGGGCCTTACGCCCTGCTCGTGGCCGTATCCGTCGTTGCCGGCATGGCCCGCGGCACCCTCACCCTCCTGCAGGCCACCGCCATCACCGACCGCTGGGGCACCACCCACTACGGACGCCTCTCCGGAATTCTCGCCACCCCGGCGACCGCCGCCGCAGCCGTGGCCCCGTTCGCCGGCGCCGCCCTCGCGGCCCCCCTCGGCGGCTACGGCCCCCTCTTTGGCCTCCTGGCAGCAGTCTCCATGGCCGCTGCGCTCATCGCCCCATGGACAGCCGCTGGCGCAGCAGGCCGCCCAGCGCCACGGAGCTGACAGCGCCTGCGCTTTAGCCGACGCCCAGTGCCTCGTCTGGCCAGAGCAGACCGCTGACTGTGCGACGAGGCTCTGGGATCATCGGCGGATGGTCGACAACAGGGATCGCTCGGCACTTCGGCAGATGGTGAGTGATGTCGTCTCACCCCTCGGCGATGAGAACACGCACGCCGCGCTCAACACAGCATTTGCCCAGCTGGGCATGCCGCCGGTCCCCGAAGACGAAGGGTCGAAGCGCGTACGGGTCGAACGCAGCCTCGCCCAGGTATCCGACGGCGACCTTCCCCGAGTCGCGGAACACATCCTGGCCCGAAGGAACTTGACCCCCGCAACGCGCAACGCGATAGAGGACCTGCGGTGGGCGGAGACTTCACCGCCGGAGATACCCAAGAGGGTCCGTCGCGAGCTGGCACGCGCCCTGGACCTGACGGACATGGCCCGAAGCGAAGCCCGGTTCATGGCGCTCCTGGAGCGCTTCTGGGTGCTCGACCGCGAGGAATCCCTCGCTGACTTGCTGCTGCCCAGCGCCGACCGCACGCCGAGTTTGAGACAGCACATCCAGCAGCACGTCTTCCGCAACCCGGAGGACTGGTCGGCCGAGGACCTCTTCGAACACCTGGGGGCGTTCGAAACCGGCGACGCACGGTTCGCCCGGTTCCTCGAGCAGGTGGTCTCCGCAGATATCCTCCTCGACGAGCCCGCCCAGCGTCACCTCGTGAACGCGATCAACCAGCACATCCGCAACGCAGGGATCGAACTCCGCGAGACCGGATCCGACGGGGGCTACCCGCGCTTCACCATGGTCTCAACCCGCCTCGCCGACAACCGACGGCCGAAGAACGTCATCTTCGCCTCGCTCACCAAGCCGGACATCCGCTTCATGTCCACAGTGGACAACGACATCGAGATCGTCGGCGACCCCGACAACGTCCTCGTCTACGACCGCCAGATCACGGGCGACGGCATCCGCTGGCGAGACCTCCAGACCTGGTGGCAGGACGCTCAACAGCTCGCCAGCGAAGCCGAAGCCAAAAAGACCCTCTACCACCGGCTCCGCCGCAGCCTGCCCGGCAACTCCCCCGGACAGCGCAACCTCTTCGAGCTCTACCACCAAATTCTCGGGCCCGCCGTCTATGACCTGCCGGCACTCCTGCCCGAGGTGTGGCTCCACTGGGACCATAAGACGGTCCGCGAGCGGGGCCCCGAAGCGCTACTGCGCTCCCGCATGGACTTTCTGCTCCTACTGCCCCACGGACAGCGCATCGTTTTCGAGGTCGACGGATCCCAGCACTACACCCGAGACGACGGCCAGGTCCCCGACAGCTCCAAGTACGCGGAGATGGTGGCCGGCGACCGCGACCTCAAGCTCAGAGGCTACGAAGTCTTTCGGTTCGGCCACGACGAGCTCAGGGACATCGAACACGCTCGGGAACTCCTGCGGGAGTTCCTACCAGCCCTGTTCCAGCGCTTCGACGTGAACGGCTGGACCAGCTGACGATGACGCCCCGGCGCGGCGGGGCAGCACCAAGCGGGAGACCGGCCGCGCGACGGCAATAGGACCCGAACCCGTGCGACGATCCCCGACGCAGGGAGATGGCGTACGGGTTCGATAGGCATCGGCTTCGGGATTCCGCGAACCCGCGCGCTTCGACATGGCCACGCAGAAGATGACCGCGCCCCAGCTCGGTGACGAGCGGTGGAGCCAGCTGCTGGCTTTCTCTGCAGGCGGGCACGACACCGTGGTGAAGCAGACCACGGTCCGCGACGGCAGCGTGCTGCTGATCATCTCCGGCTCGCCGGCCCTGGTGGACCGGCACCTCGACAAGGCCGTCGCCAAGGCCACAGCAGCCCGCTGACAGCCAGCCAGCCAGCCAGCCAGCCACATGACGATGCCGGCGCTCCCGGCCACCACGGTCGGGAGCGCCGGCGCGCGTGGTCCCTGCGATACTCCACGGCGCCCGGTCCGGTACTGCTACAAGTGGAGCGGGTCGGGAGCGAGGGTGACGGTCATCCACGGCACGGCGCGCTGACGGAAGCTGTGCCCCACGGGCTCCAGGCCGCCGCTCTGCTCAGTGAGGCTGAACGTCGTCACCATGACCATGTCCGAGCCGTCGGCTACGGAGACGAGGTGGGTGCCGTAGCGCGCGCAGTGGCCGCGGCGCAGGGTCGGCCAGGTCGAGTACCACGTCGGCTCCCCGCCGCGGCCGGTCCAGGTCAGCGTCTCCCGGCGGAACCCGACCCACGCCATTGCCGGTGAACCGGACAACAGAGTGCAATGGCCACAGGAACATAAGTGCGGATCGTCCGGAACGCCTGCCACCTCGTACGCGATATCACCGCACTGGCAACGGCCCGTCCGCAGATCGGATGCGGTGGTCGATTCGGTCACTGCGGCATCTCCTTCGACGCGACGTGCACTTGCGGTGCCAGTGTGCTGCCCCCAAAGCAGCCCGCGCTGGTGTTCGGGGTTCCGCGCCCCGCGTGGAGAGGCATGTTCACTCCTCGCGGTGAACAGCGGCCCCGAGCACAAGAAGCCCGGCTGCCCCGAATCGGGCTGGCCGAGCTTCACGTGCGGCGGGCGGGCGCTCCGGCCGGCCTCGCCCTTCAGCCGGCCGGAGCGCGCAGGAGCCGCTCCCGCGTGCTCTCGGGCAGCACCCGGCGCAGGACCGGTGCGGTGGAGCTGAGCGCGTTGGCGAAGCACGCGACGAGGTCGTGCGGCACGCCGGCACCGAAGGACGCTGCCCACAGACATGGTGAACCCGGCGCCGGCTCGGCCCACGCCTGCCACCCGCCCGGCCCCACCTCATCGGCCTCAGCCGTCAGGGCGCGCGGGTCGGCGTCCTGGATGAGGGGTGGCACCTCGCCGAGGCTGATGTGCGAGGTGAAGGTCGGGTCCATCGCTCCCGCATGGGGCTGGTCGATGTCGCGGAACCAGCCGTGCGCGGTGACCGCGTCGAGGACCAGCTCGGGGCCGCCCAGCGGGACACCGGGCTGACCGCGGGCGTCGAGCGCGACGAGGAAGTCGACGAGGACCTCCCCCGGGACGTCGGGGGTGAAGTAGGCGGACCACTGCGCGAGCGGGCTGCTGGTGTCCGCGCGGGCGGAGACCTGCCAGGCGATCGGCAGCTCGCCCAGGTGGAACGGCTCGTCCGCCAGCACCCATTGGGCCCAGCGGAGGGTGTCGGGGCTGATGTGCAGGACGGTGCTGCGCAGGACCTGGCGGTCCTCCGGCGCCTCGTCCGGCTCCTGCCGTCCGCGGACGATCGTCAGGCTCGTCCAGCCGAGGCTGGCAAGCGTGTCGGCGACGGCGTCGTAGAGACGTCCGTCGTCACCGGCCAGGTAGCGGGGACCGACCCAGTACGCGCCCTGGGCTTTGTGCCAGTGGGACGGGTCGAACGGGAAGTCGGGGTTCAGGGCGCCTCCAACGGCACTGATGGGGATCTACTGTCCGCCGGCGGTACGGCGGGGACGGCGCGGAGGCGCCTGGACCGGAGGCTGCCAGGCCAGCAGGACGGCGACCTCGGGCGGAAGATGGCCGAGCTGCGTGTCCGCGTCCCGGCCCTCAGCGAGATAGACGACCTTCTGTCCGGTCTCGTCCATGGCCTGAACCACCTGTTCGAGGCGGTGCGCCATCGGGAAGAAGGGGTTCATCGCCTGGCGCACCGGAGCGCTCCGGTCGCAGGCGGACAACAGGTCGATGAGATCGCCGACGGTCAACTCCGTGTGAGTCACGGACAGCCTCCTGGTGCAAGAGAACGCAGTGAGCGGCGGCCTGTGATGCCGCCGGGGTACGGAGAGCAACCTCCAGTGTCGGACTTCCGGCTCGAGCCTCCGGGATTACGGACGCCGGGAGGTCTCCAGCACGCGCGCCACTGCGGCGGCGACGATATCGGCCGGCGTCTCGGTATCGAAGGACAGGTGGTAGCCGCGCACCTTGGCCGTGCCGGTGACGGCGATCTTCCACCCCTCGCCGTCGGTGCCGGGGCGCCCGAGCGGGAACCACCCGAGGTAGAAGCGACCGTCCTTGCTGCTGATGTGCACGTCCGCCCGGTCGTCCACAATCAGGTTGAAGTCCTCGGCAGAGAACTGGTCCATGACGAGCGTGGGCTGGCCCGGGCCGAGCTGCCACTCGCGCAGCCGCAGGGCTTCGACGGTGGTAGAGAATCCGGGGCTGGCGGGAGCCACGGTCACGAACAATCACCTCACTGACCTGGGATTTCCTACAAGGTCGTCTACGTTGACATGCCCCTGTCCGCATTGGCCAGTCTTTCGTGGATCTTCCCTGTCTGCCCCCGGCGAACTCCTGACTCCTGCCATCCAATCGAGGCGTTTGAAGCAGCGGGCAAGGACGGCAGAGACGCTGAACGCCGACAGTGGTGCCTCTCTCGCCTGTTCCTCCTCACCGCAAACCGATCAGCGTGATGAGACATCAGTTTTTGTCAGTGGCCGCTGATACACCCATATCCAGGAGGACGGCCTCATCAGGTTGCCAGGTCACAGGAGGGGGAACAGCATGCCTCCTGAGAGGTTCCACATCGTCCGCCAGCACATCCGCCGCAATCCGAGGGGCCCGGGTGCACTGCGGCGCTGCGCACCGAACTGGGGCGAACATGACCGCCAACGAAACTGCCACCGCCGCCCCGGCTCCCGCACCGGTCACCGGGCCCGGTGCCCAAGTCGTCGCCGCACTGCTGCGCCGCGACGACCACATCGTCCTGGTCCAGGAACAGCGCGATGGCAAGGAGATGTGGTCCGTCCCCGGCGGCGGCGTCGAGCGCGGCGAACTCCTCACCGAGGCCCTGGTGCGCGAGGTCAAGGAAGAGACCGGTCTGAACCTCACGACGGTGGGCCCGCTGGCCTACCTGGTCAACACGACAACCGACCGATACCCCTCCACCGTGGTGTTGACCTTCGATTGCACCGAGTGGGACGGCGAGATCGCGGTGCACGACCCGGACGGCAAAGTGACCGGCGCGGTCCTGCTGCCGCTGACCGAGGCCAGGGCCGTCCTGGCGTCTTCCACCGCGCCCCGACCCGAGATCGAACCCCTGCTGGACTACCTCAACAGCCTCAGCACCGGCCGCGTGTGGTCCTACCGGGACGACCAGCCCATCGAATGACCACTCCCAGGGCTCTGGCCTCGGGAGCTGGGAGAGACCCTATGACGCTCACCCGCGACCTCGGCTTGGCCACGGCCGCGTTCGCTTCGTTCAACGCCGACGCAGTGATGGGGCTTTGCCCGGGATCGTTATGCCTGGGTTCCGCGTAATTCCGCGGCCTGGAGATGCGAATCTGGGGTGTGACCTGGGCGGACATGGGTGAGAGCACCTGAGAGGCGTTTCTCTAGGTGCTGATGTTCGCGCAGGTCAGCGGGCTTCCTGCGACGGTCGGCGGGGTGGCAGTCCGACCGCCAAGTTCGATCTACACGATAGAGGCCCAGGGCTTCACTCGGCGTACAGGTGGCGTTTTGTGCCGCCTTGCGGTGCTTTGGTGGGGCGAGCTGCTGGGGCATTGTCGGCCGACCAGCATGGTCTGGCGCTTTGCTGACCTGCGCGTTTCTCTATGCCTAGAGAAACGCGCCACCGATGCGCTCCTACCTGTTTTCGCAGGTCACCGGCCTGTTCGAGCCTCTAGGCGTGACGAATTACGCGGAACGCAGGCTATGGAGTGACTTTGATGAGTGCCGAGGAGCAGTAAGCCGAGCATGCGAGCACCCAGAAGATGTACATGTCCATGGAGGCGGACGACTGGGTGGCTTCGTGCACTGCTAACAGCAGCATTTGTCCACCGATCGGGGAGGCACTGGGAGATCCGAGCGCACGCCGATGTTCATGGAAAATGACGGCACTCCGGGAGCCGCGAGCGCAGGAACGGCCGGCTGCGGCTGCTGGCGTCTGCCCGATGCGCTGCGTGCGGGCCGCGGCGATCAGTTGACGGCATCGGGTCCGCTGTCGGCGAACCCGCCTGAGTGCTCGGCGTTCGCGGTGCTTGGGTGTCGGGATGGAGATCTTGGTTCTGGGCGGGACGGCGTGGGTGGGCCGGGAGCTGTCGCGGCAGGCGATCGAGCGCGGTCATCGGGTGACCTGCCTCGCCCGCGGCGAAAGCGGAGAAGTCGCAAACGGAGCGGTGCTGGTGGCCGCCGACCGAAGTGATCCTTCGGCATACGCACCACTGCTCGACCGGCAATGGGACGCGGTCATCGAGGTGTCCTGGCAGCCGGGCTTCGTGCGTGCGGCGCTCAACGCACTGGGCGGCCGGGCCGGGCACTGGGTCTATGTCTCCTCCGGCAACGCATACGCCTCCCATGCCACGCCGGGCGCGGACGAGTCCGCAGCCCTCCTTGCTCCCACCGACCGCAGCGAGGTCGACCGCACGCTGTACGGCGAGGCGAAGGTTGCCTGCGAGCAGGCGTCCACGGCCGCCGTGGGCGACCGTCTCCTCATCGCGCGCGCCGGCCTCATCGGCGGCCCGGGCGATCACAGTGGACGCTCCGGCTACTGGGTGGCCCGTGCCGCACGCGATCCGCAAGAGCCGCTGCTGGTTCCCGACACACCGACCATGCCGACCCAGGCAGTCGACGTGCGGGACCTCACCGCCTGGCTGCTCGACACCGCGGAGACGGGAAGCACCGGCACCTACAACGCTGTCGGTCCGCTCGTTCCGTTCGGAGAATGGATCGAGCTGTGCCGCGCCATCGGCGGGCACACCGGCCCGGTGATCACCGCCGACTCGGCATGGCTGCTCGCGCACGGGGTGGCCCAGTACATGGGGCCCGAATCGCTGGCGATGTGGCTGGTCGAGCCGGGCTGGGAAGGGTGGTCGGCCCGGAACGGCTCTGCGGCGCGCGCCGCGGGGCTGCGTCATCGGCCCCGGGCGGAGATGCTGGCCGACACGCTGCACTGGGAACGCGAACAGGGTCTGGACCGGACAAGGCGTGCCGGCCTCAGCCCCCAACGTGAGCGCGAGTTGCTCGAGGCTCTGGGCTGACGGCTTCGGTCCACTGCCGTGTGCACCGCACCCCGATGCTGCCCTGGCAAGAACCCCGGCGCCTCCCCAACTCGTCGACATCGCCCATCCGTGGATTCGGGCGCCTCCCAAGCCCATCGACAACTGACTTCACTGCTGCTCGATAAAGCCAACGGGAGGGGGAGAAGGCGGAGTGACGTCGCTCGATACGCATTTCGGCCTGCACCACCAACGCGGTGGTGCAGGCCGAAATGATGAATGAGGCGCATTCGCCAACAGCGTCGGAGAGACCCGGAGGCTTGCTGGCCGAGGAGTGATCGTGGGTCAGCTGGTCTCGCCGTTGTCGTCGTGCTCGGGCTCGGCCGCCGTGTGGCGACGGGCGGCGACCACGGTGCCGATGCCGACAGCCACGAGGAGTCCAGCAGCACCGACGATCCACGGGGTGGCATCGGCGCCGGTGTCGGCGAGGGAGCCGGCCGAAGTCTTCGGCGTCGCGTCGTCGCCCGGGTCGGCCGCCAGGACGGGCGACGAGTCGGCGTCCGGCGTGCTGGTGCCCGTCGGGGCGGGCTTCGACCCGCCGGAGCCTCTCTCGCTCGGCTTGTTCCCGGGGGCGGAGGGGGTGGCGGTGGGCTTGTCCGTCGGCGTCCCCGACGGGTCGGGCTTCGGGGTGGTCGCGGTCTTGGCGTTGGCGACGGTCACGGTGACCGGGGCGCCGGGGCCGGCGGTGAACCTCTTGGACGGCTTGTAGAGGTCGTAGCCCTCGGGAGCCTTGATCTGCTTGACCCAGAACTCCGTCTTCCGGCTGGACACCGGGAGTTCGCCGAACGCCGTCCCCTTGGGACCGGTCGTGAGGGTGAGCAGGGTCTTGTCGCCGCTGCCGATGTTCACGGTGGAACCGGGCAGGAGCTTGCCTGTCTTGTCGTCCTTGGCCTTCAGGACAACCTGTGCGGCCTTGAACGGGTCGGTGATCGTCAGGTGGGCCGTGGCGCCGGGAGTGACGATGACGTCCTGGTCGGCGGCGACGTCGTGGAGCGGGCTGCCGCTGGAGGTTTCCTTGAGCCGGTACACGCCCGGGGCGAGGCCGGGGAATGTCAGCTTCCCCCGGGCGTCGGTCTTCCCGCGTCCGACTTCCTGCCCGGTGGTGTCCAGGAGGAGGAACGAGGCCCCTGCGAGGGGATCGCCGACCGGGTCCGTCTTGGTGATGGTGATGCTGCCGGCGTCGGGGGCGGGAGCCTCGACGGGAGTCTCGGCGGGAGCTGTGGAGGCAGAGGGCGTCGGCTCGGCCGACTGCGCGGTCGCGGTGGGTGCCCAGGTGAGGGTGCCGGTCACCGCGGTGGCGAGGGCGGCGGATCGGACGGCGCCGCGGATCATACGAGCGTGCACGAGAAGAAGGGCTCCTTGATCAGGTGGTGGGGAGGTCATCGGGTCCGGCCGGGACCTGGACCCGGAGGAGGCGGGACGACCTTGTGAGCGGTACGGCCGGCAGCGTGGCTCGGCGTCGACGCCTGCCACGCGCCGGGGAACCAGACGGCGGTGTACTGCTCGATGGCATCGCGCAGCCCGGTGGTGACGGCACCCTCCCACGGCGGCCGGCCGGGGCGGTGGTACTTGCCGAACGTGCCGTACTGCTTGCTGTTCGCGGAGGTGTGGTGGGCTTCGTCGCGGCGGTGGAAGGTGCCGTGGTCCACGAAGCTGAGAGCCACCGCATCGATCTCGCCCCGGTCCGCGTGGACGACCGCCAGGCGCAGACCACCGTAGGTGTCCGCGTGGATGGTGCCGGTGAAGCCGATGCGCAGCCGCAGCGGTGCGCCCGCGACGGGGGTGGCGTAGTAGGTGTTGCCCACGACGGTGCTGTCGGTGAAGGGGAGGCACAGTTCGGCGAAGAACTCGGGGGCCTGCAGGGACAAGAGGGGTCTCCGGTCGAGGTCGTGCCGGCGTTACCGGCGGGGGCCCGGTAGGGCCGGGCGGCTGGTAGTGCTCCAGCGCGGGACGCTGGCGGCGGGGAGGGCGGCCGGGCGACGGGCGACGGCCCGCTGGACGTCGAGCGGCGTCGGGGCCGGTGGGCGCGGCGGGAGGATCGGGGTGAGGCGGGCCATGCCCTCGACGTAGCTGTGGGTGTCCTCGCGCCAGCGGGGCAGGGGGGCGGGGTCGGAGACGCACTCGGTGACGGCCCGGACGAGGGCGACGGGGGTGTCGGTGCTGGCGGTGGCGTACCAGAAGGGGCAGTCAAGGGACTTGCCGGCCCACAGCTGCCAGCGGGCGTCGCGGGTGGTCAGCTCGGCTTCCGGATCGAGGGCCCCGGTGGTGAACTCCAGCCCGGCGAGTCCGTCGGCGGACCGGACGGCGAATACTCCCCAGCGGGGGCGGTCGATCTGCCAGCCGCGGTTGATGAGCGGTACGACCGCGAGGAACGGGTCGCGGTCCTTGCTTCTGGGGTCGGGGGCGGCGAGGTAGGCGTCGGGGCCCTGTTCGTATGCCTTGGCGAGCGCGGTGGTGAAGGCGGTGACGAACTCCGTGGGACAGGAGTCGTTGAAGCAGACGCCCCAGGCCGGCGGTCCGAACGGGTCCTGGTAGGCGTTGATGCGCCACAGGCCGTCGTCCTCACCTTCCGGCAGGTAGCCGAGGGTGACCTTGCGGTCGGGAGCGTTCAGGTAGGCGTTGCCGAGGTCGTCGTTTGCCAGTTCCCAGCCGAGGTCGCGGAGCGGGGTGAAGCCGGGGTCGCCGATCGCGGTGCTGCCGGCGAGGTAGCGCGGGGAGACGTAGACGTCTCCGTCGATGTCGTAGCGCAGGTCGGGCTGAGGGCTCACCGGGCCGCCTGTGTGGTCACGGTGATTTCGTCGGTGGCTGTGTCGAGGCGTTCGTTGACCTCGGTGGTGTCACGGCCGGTGACGATGTAGAACCCGGCCCTGGCGGTGAACAGGTCCCCATCGGGCGGCAGAAGGAGCGGATCGCCGACCTGGTGGGTCCACTGGACCTGCTGCAGCCAGGGGGTGTGGGCGGCGAACGGCTGGTTGATCTTCCGTTCGGTGAGGGTGCCGGAGGCGGCCGGGTAGAGCATGCGGATGCCGGCGGCCCCGCGACGGGTCGGGGTGAGGTCCGGGGTGCGCCCGCAGGCGAGGTCAGCGGCGGCCTTCGGCAGGTCGATGCCGGTGGCGATGCGGACGAGGTGGCCGATCATGTCGCCGCCGATCCTGGCGTTGACCTCGATCAGGCGGGGGCGGCCGTCGACCAGGCGCATCTCGACGTGCTGGATGCCATCGGTGATGCCCAGGGCCCTGATGGCGGCGGAGGCGACTGGGGCGACCAGGGCGAGGAGCGGATCGCGGGCGTCGACGGTGTGCCCCGTCTCGTTGAAGTACGGTGCCGGGCCGAGGCTCTTGCGGGTGACGGCGACGGCGGTGGTCACCCCGTGATGGGTGACGCACTCGACGGAGATCTCCGGGCCGTCGAGGTACTCCTCGACCAGGACCACGGTGTTCTCACGGCTCTGGCTCGCGCCGGCCGAGGCGAACTCGAAGGCGCTGGGCAGTTCTTCGGGCCGGTCGACACGGATCACGCCGATGCTTCCGGCGAAAGCAGCGGGCTTGAACACGGCGGGGTAGCCGATGGTCATCGTCGCCAGCCCGGCCTCCAGCAAGGACCGGGCCGTCCTCGAGGCGGCCGACGGCACCCCGTGGCGGGCGAACAAGGTGCGGGCGATGGCCTTGTTACGGCAGGCCCGCATCACCTCGACGGAGTTCGAGGGCAGACCGAGCGCCCGGGCAAGGCGAGCGGTGGGAACGAGATGCCACTCCGACCAGGTGACGACGCCGGCGAGTTCGTGCCGTGCCGCCAGGGCCCGCCCGGCGGCGAACAGGGCAGTGGTGTCGTGGAGGTCGGCAACGGCATGGTCGACGATGTACGGCTTCTCCCACGACGGCTCGGTGCCGGTGAGCAGGACGACGTCGTAGAAGGCGGCGACCTGCTCCAGACAGTAGCCGCGATAGGTCTGGTCACCGGAATCGACGACGAGCACGAGGGGGCGAGCGGACAAGAAGGGATTCTCCGAATCAATGAAGGACAAGGACGAATAGAGGGGACGCGCTGTCAGGCGGCGCGGCGACGGCGCAGTTCGAAGGCTGCGGCCCACTCGGGATGTGCGGCGATCAGCCGCCTGGCATAGAGGGCGGTGAAGTTGTTGTTCAGCCCGGCTACGCCGTACGGAAGTTGTCGGCGCAGGTCTTCGAAGAGGTTCTTGAGGCCGACGCGTGTGGCACCGGCGGCAAGCCGACGGGCGGTCATGCGTTCCAGGGCGCGGTAGACGTGCGGGTTCTGGGCGTCGAAGGCGTGGAACTGCTCGGTGATGGTGCGAGCACGCGCACGGTTCGGCCCGGGGCAGGCAGAGGGCATGGCGAGTTCTCCACAGGTTGGGGGAAGAGAATCTGGTCAGGTGCGCACGGCGGGGTCTTTGCGCATACGGGTGAAGGCGAGTGCCAGACCGAGGGCTTGCAGGACGCCGCACGCGGTGATGACGTGGCTGAGCGCGTCGGGCGGCGTGAGTGCGGTCAGCACGCCGGCGATGGGAAAGGGCAGCAGGAGGATGAGGATGGTCGCCGACAGGGTGCTGCCGAACCTGTCCGGGGGGATCAGGCGGGAGCGCAGGGTGCGCAGGACTACCGTCATGCCGCCCTCTGCGGCCATCAGGACCGCGACCAGGACCAGGTAGGAGAGGTAGTCGGGGGCCTGGGCGGCGGCCAGGCAGGCGAGCGAGGCGAGAGCGGCGCAGGTGGCGCCAACGGGCCACAGGCCGAGGCGGTCGATCGTGAATCGGCAGGCAGTGACGGTGAGGAGGGTGGCTGCTGCTGCGGCGGACCAGACCAGGCCGACGGCGGTGGTGGACTGCCCGTAGTGGTTGACGACGATCACGGGGCCAGCGGCCTGGAGGAAGCCGATGGCGAGGTTGGAGAGTGTCAGGCCGGTGACGAGCCAGCCGAGTGCCGGTAGGGAACGGATGGTGCGCCAGCCGGTGAGCAGTCCCGCGCCCGTGCTGTTCTTCGACGCGCGGGCCGGGGCGACCGGCGACGGCGGTGTGCGCAACGCGAGCAGCGCGGCGAGCAGCGAGAACACCGTGATCACGGCGAGCATCCGGGGCGGGCCGGCGAGCAGCAGCAGACCCGCCAGCGCCGGGCCGGCCAGGATCGCGGTCTGGTCGATCCCCAGCAGGACGGCCTGCACGCGGTGGGCATGCGCCCCTGCCCTGCGTCCGGCGACAGCGCCTGCGGTCTCGGCCGCGATGTAACTGAACTCCGTGAGCACCCCGGTGACAGCCGCGAGAGCCATCACCGTCACGCTCGCCACGGTGCCGGCCGGATAGAGGGAGAGGACGACCACGCCGACGGCGATCACGAGCGCGCGGCCGAGGGAGGCGAGGAAGAAGACGACCGAGGCCCCGCGCCGGTCGACGACCGCGCCGGCCCACCCGAACGTCGCCAGCCGGGGCACCCATTCCAGGGCGAAGGCCAGACCCGTGAGTGCTGCGGAGCGGGTGATGGCCAGGACCATGAGCGGGATGCCGTAGGTGGACATGGCGGACGCGAGGGCGTCCGCCGTGCGCGGCAGGTAGATGCTGCGGAGCAGTCCTGCAGTGTGGCGGGCGTGCTGGGAGGCGGTGTGCGCCGTCACGCGGCAGGCTCGGACTCGGCGAGCCGAGCGGTCGGCGGGTACGCGTTCAGCCACTGGTACAGCAGTTCGCGGGGTCGGGTCAGGTCCACGTCGGCCTGCGCACCCGGCAGATGGTCGCCTGCCGGGCAGTGGGGGCCATCGGCCGTGACGGGGACGAGTCTCTCGGCCAGGAGACCGAGGGTGTGCTGTACACGGCTGGTGAAGTCCGAAGCCCCGGTCGGGTAGGCGTGGTGCCGGGCCCAACGGGCGGTGGCGTCGTAGACGTCGGCCAGCTCCGAGCCGGCCGTGGTCAGGCCCAGCCCGGCGCCGGGACGGACCCGGATGAGGCCGAGGGCACGGGCCACGTCGGTGGTCTGGTGGAGGTGGTGTGCAGAGAGGTCGGCGAGCGTGCGTGCCAGCCCTCGCGGCGGGATCGGGCCGTTGTCGTCGATCTCGGTGATCAGGCGGATCAAGGGGAGCGAGGACAGCACGGTGACGGTGTCCCGGAGTTCGGCCGTGGTGACGGGGGCAGTCATCGGCGTGGGCCTCCCGCCGGAAGCGCGGCCTTCGGGCGGGCCGTCGCGGCGTGGGAGAACAGGTCGCGGTTCTGCCACGTCGGGGGTGAGGTCTGTCCCACTCGGGTCGGCGCTGACACTCCTGTTGGGACCGGCAGCCGCGATGGGTTGCTGACCCATCTCTTCGGGGTGGCTGCGGCATCCGGGCGTCCCCAGACCGGATGCCGGGCGGCCTGCGCCAGGGGGTGTCCGGCGGACCACGCGGACAGGGCCCCGAAGACGGGCGCCAGGCCGGCGCCCGCGTCGGCCAGGCGGTAGGGCTGCCCGATGCCGTCGGTGTCGACCAGACCGTCGGCCACGAGCTGTCGCAGTGGCGGGTAGATGTTGGTCCAGTCGCTGCTGGGCATGACGATCCTGGCCAGGGCCCGGCCGCTGACCTCTTCGCGGGACTTCAGCACCCACAGGATGGCGGCGGCGTGCCGCCGGGTGAGGAGGGTGAGGCTGTCCTCGATCTGCTCGATCGCGGGCAGCGGCCGGTACGTCTTCTCCAGATGCTCCTCGGCCCAGGTGACGATGAGCGGCAGTACCGGCAGCAGTGCTGCCCCGCGGTCGGTGTGGCCGTAGGTGACGTGACGCGAGGTGTGCTCGGTGCGCTGGACGAGGCCGGCCTCGCACAGGTCCCGCAGCTTGGGGTGGAGCTGACCGTTCTGCAGCCAGGACACCTTGCCCGCTATCTCGCTGTACCGCTGCGGCGGGCCGGAAAGGGCCAGCATGATCCGCACGTTCCATCGCGGAGTGATCATGGCGAGGGCCTCCGTGACCCGGGCGATGTCAGCGTCGGTGTCGGGGGGCAGACCGAGGATGGCCAAGGGAGGAACTCCTGGGTGGGTGAAGGGGGCCGCAGAGGTCAGCGGCTTCGAGCAGCGCTCGCGGCCGGGACGGGAGGGGCGGGCACGGTGGGTACGGCTGGCACGGGGTCCGAGGGCGCCTGGGGCGCGGGGACGCGTCCGAGGCTCTGGAGAACGGCGGAGACCGCCTTGGCCTGGATGTCGCGGACGGCGACCGCTTCGGTGAGCCGGCGGGCGCAGTCGAGAACGTGGGAGACCTCGTGTCCGCCGATCTGCCGCTCGGGATGGACGAGCTGGGCGAGGCGGTCGCGGTGGTAGGCGATGCTCCGCTCGGCGAGGGCGAGGTCGTTGTGCATGCCGAGCAGGGCGGAGAGCATGCCGGGCGGCTGGCCCTGTGCGTGGGTTTCGAGGTCGGCCAACGGTGCGGCGTACAGGTCCTCGATCCGTCCGGCTATCTCGGTGGACGTGAAGTCGGGCAATCGGGGGCTTTCACGGTCGGCGGGCCTGGGCCGCCCTGGCACGCTGCGGTGCCGGGGCTGCGACGGCCGGGGGCAGGGTGGTGGTGACCTTGTGCTGTGCCGGCTGGACGGTCCGGTGCTGGCGGCCGGGAGACGGCATGGTGCGCAGCAGGTCATCGAGCGCGGCGTGGTAGCCGTCGCGGGCATCGAGCGCCGCCTCCAGCCACTGCGCGTCAAAGCGCAGGTCTTTCGCGGAGAGTTCGCCGATGTCGCGGTCGGGCGCCATGGCGTCGTGCACACGGTCGCGGACACGGGCGACCTGCTCCTCGGCCAGGGCGAGGAACGATCGCAGCTCCAGGGCGCGGGTCATCGCCGGAGAGGGATCGGCCCTGGTCACCGTCTTGTACAGCTCGGGGACGGGGGCGCCGAAGACCTCCTGCAGCCGGCCGTCGACGGTACTGGACTTGAGCCGGGCGCTCATCGCTGCGCAACCCTTCCCGTTCGCGGTGCCATTGTCGGCGCAGCCGAGGGCGGGCGCGGAGCGCTGGTCTGCACGGCCGGCCCCTGACGGGTGCCGCGGCCCAGACGGGCGAGGCGTTCGGCAGCGAGATCCTTCTTCCCCGGAGCGCCCGGGTCGAGAAGCCACCGCACGACCAGAGCCCGCCCATCGCGTGCGGCGACGGCCGCGTTGACGCGGTGGGCGAGGCCCATCGTCGGATCGTCCACTTCGCTGGGCTGTGTCTCCAGCGCGGCAAGGAGGGCGTCCTCCGCGCGATCGAGCACCGCCTGGGACTCGGCCAGAAGACCGTGCCACTTGACGACGTCGGTGGCATCAGAGTGGGCAGCCGGTGCCACGGCGACCACGGCCTTCAACTGATCCATGCCCATCCCGAAGCGCGCTTCGATCTGTTCGGTGAGCACGCCCACGACATCCTCTGTGCCGTCAGCTTTCTCGTCGGACAAGGAGAACTCCTCTCTGGAGGGGGCACAGCGGCCCTGTTGTTCACGGGACGGGATTCGATGAACCTGCAAGCAACTCAACGTGGATTTTGTGGCGGCCTTAGACAGATTGGTCACGTCCTTCTCGTGGACCGCGTATGGAAACGGCGAAAGGGACGAACAGCTGCTGGCGGCGGCAGTCGCCACAGCGGGTGTGGTCGCCGCGCTTGCGGTGGGAACCGAAAGCAGTGGCAGAGCAACTGCTCCGAACATCGCAACGGATACGGCAATTCAGGTTGAGCGCACGCGAAAAACCTCCGTACGGGAAATAGGAGCGATTGGGAAGACGTCGGGTTGTTACCCCGGCGCTGTACAAGAGTCCGGAGAATCGCCGGTTTGGCCAACCGGCGATCGTCGGCTATGTTTCACCGCGCCAATCTGCTCTGTTGCTCAGCGCGACCGGCCAAGCATCTTCTCCGAAACCAGGGCTGATGCCATCTCAGCTTTCAAGATCGAGTAGTTGGAGTGCGTGGTCGGTCCGTGACCGGTAGTGGTTGGTGGCGGCGGCGATGTTCGTTCAGCCGGTCTGGCGGATGAGGCCGATGGCGAGGTTTCGGAACGTCACCATTGCGCGGGGCGCGGTTCTGGTGCGGACGTGGGAGGCGTCCTCGGCGAAGGTCACGTCCCGCACGTGGTACAGGGCCTCGGCCTGCCAATGCCCACGGATCAGTTCGGCGAGCTGGGACACGGTGGCCTGCTCGGGGGTGAGGCTGATGACCGCGCAGATCGTCTTGATGGTGATCCTCCCGGTCGTGCGGTCCGTGCGACGGCGCTTGACCTCGATGGCCTGGACGGCGTGCGGAAAGAGCAGGCCAGGCTGGACCGTGCAGACTTTGAGGCGGCGTATCTCGCCTCGCCCGTGCGCCCGTTCGCGGGTGCGGTGCTAAAGCGGGACCTCGCGCCGGGGCAGTCGCCGTAGCTGGCGGCGAAGCTTTTTCTGGTTGCCCTTGACGACGAGCATGCAGTGGGTATCCCAGGCGATGATCTGCTCGGCGTGATCGGTCTGGGTTGTGCATCGCGTCGGCGGTAATGACGTGGCGTGCAGGTCGAGCCGGTCCAGCAGCGGGGCGAAGGGGGGATATGGCGTTGTCGAAGGCGTCACTGTCGATGCGGGACAGCAGGCGGCCCAGGGTGGTGCCGCGTGGGAGGCCCCGAGCCCAATCCCCGTGCACACTTCGGTGGGGGCGTCCGTGGCGAACCGGGCGATGCTGGCCAGGGTGGTCGCCCCACCCAGGACCACGAGCAAGCACAGGGTGATCAGAGAACTCAGCCGGTAACGGCGGCCCCGCACCCGCCTGGGATCCGGGAGCTGGTCCAGCATCACGCGGAGCGAGGTGAGTTCCTCGGGCGGGCGGCATGGATCGATGCCCCCGCAGTGGCGCTGCAGGACTCTGATCAGAGAGGATGACACGCGAACGGGCCCCCTGTTCGTGATCAAAGGCTTCGAGAATCTTGATCATCAGAGGTCGCGTTCGCCATCTCCAACCCAGACAACCAGCCCGTCCCGTCGCAGATAACCGCAATCAGCACGTCTCGCCGAGTGAGAAGGCATCAGCCCTGGCAGCGGGAGGAGCACCTTGGGACTGGCCGTAAGCCTATATCTTGTGTGCATCATTAAAAGACAGGGGGTGTGATGCGGGTTCAGGTCAGCATCGAAACGGGCGATAGCGGTACGGTGATCACCGATTTGTACCGCTGGCTACGCCAGGACGACCAGTTGCGCCGCTATGCCGAGGTGCGACTGTTGCCACCGCGTCAGACAGGCGGCTTCATGAACGCCGTCGAGATCATCGAACTGGTCCTAGGCCAGGGTGTCGCAGTGGCCAACTTCGCTATTGCTTATGCCGTTTGGCGGCGAGGGCGTGCAGCAATAACGCCTGTCACGATCACGGTTGGCGAGGTATCAGTCACAGTGACGGACGGTTCGGAGGAAGCAATTCGGCGAATCGTGGACCTCTTGCAGTCCGAGAGCGGCGAATGATTCTTCCCGATCCTACAAGGTCTCGTGCGGTCTTAATCGGGAGCGACCGCTATCGTCACCTGGCGAACCTGCCTGCTGTGGGCAATAACGTCCGCGAACTCGCCACTTTATTCATGGATCCCAGCCTGTGGGGTCTACCTTCGCAGCACTGCATGGTACTGCACAACCCTTCCTCCGTTGACACCGTGCTGGACGTGGTTCACGATGCGGCGGCTAAGGCGTCGGACTGCCTCGTGGTGTACTTCGCAGGCCACGGGCTGTTGTCTCCCGACGCCGATCTACTGCTCGCTCTACCTGAGTCTGACAACGAGAGGCTATATCGGAGCGTTCCCTACCACCTGCTCCGCCATGAACTGGTCGACACATGCACGGCTTCCAGCCGCGTGGTCATATTGGACTGTTGCTACAGCGGACGCGCGCTGCAGGGCCACATGACCGCATCAGTCGAAGTGGCGGATTGCGCTGACGTTGAGGGCACGTACGTGATGACCGCTTCGTCCGAGACCAAGTTGGCTTGGTCCCCGGAGGGTGAGGAGTTCACGGCCTTCTCAGGCGAACTGGTGAAGGCGCTGACCGAAGGAGTGCCCAATGCGTCGGACCCGCTGGAAATGGGCTCGCTCTTCCAGCATGTGCGCAGGGAACTGGTCGCGAAGGGGCGTCCGGTGCCGCAACAGAGAGCCCGCAATAGCGGACACAGCATCGCGCTGACTCGGAATCGCTGGGCGGCGCCGAAAGTCGCCAATCATATGGACACCCAAACCAAGGACGAACCCCTGCGGCAGGTGGATCTCGCGCTGACACCGGGCACAGGGTTGGCCGACTTGGATCCCGGGCATACGGGGCTGGTCACGATCGAAACGGTACTTTCGTCGCCGATCGAGGGAGCGCCGTCCGACAATGCCCCGGAACCGCCCACGTCGCAGCTCCGGAGCATACTTCTGGGAACTCCCTCCGTCATCACGTTCGTTACCTTCACCCTCTTTATAACAGTTGGGATCTTACTGTGGTTGTTTCTTCCGCAGCGAAATGACGACCAGGTCAGGCCGGCCACCAACCCGTGTAACCTACTCACAAAGGATCAAGCAAAGCTGATTCTCGGAAGCAACGCCTACGAGGCAGAGGGTTCCACCGCGAAGGGAGAATGGGTCAAATACTGCTCCTGGGTGACCACCGACCCGAGAGTCGAATACCCCTATCACCTGACTATGGAACTGCAAACCTATTCCTCACCGGAAAGTGCACGCATCGCCTTCAGTAACCTGAAATTGAAAACCGACCGCACGGAAACACGCTATTGCGACAGCGACGATGTCGCAGAATATTGGAATCCCCTCAATGAAGATATCGGCGACGGAGCCACTTCAGTCACGGGGTATGTCGAAAAAATCGGATACAATAACTGCGGCAAATATCTACTGGCATTCCACAGGGGCTCGAATGTCGTCAATATCACATACGACTTTGCAATCAAGAACCTGTCGGACAGCCAAGACAAACTTCAGCTAGCAGCAATGCGGGCCGACGACGTAGTCAAAAGCCTGGACTGACGCTCCTCGCAACCACTTAACTCGGCGCGAGTAAAGAGGATGCCGCCGTCGGCAAGAGCGAGCGCCACGGAAGAAAACGTTGCCGCTTGGGCCCGTGGTCGGAGTGGAACGCCGAGCCGTCCAGGCCGCGGCGGGTCGCGGCCGCAGGGCGTCTGCGACCAGGCCGGTGCGGATGTGGTCGGCGATGGACCAATCGACGACCTTGCGGCTGAAGCAGTCCAGCACGGTCGCAAAATAGAGGAACTCCCCGCCCACGAGCGGGAGACAGGTGGTGTCGCCCATTTATTTCCGCCCCGGCTCGGTGGCGGTGAAGTCCCACTGGAACAGGTCCGGAACCTGGGAGGCTGTCGGGTCCGGGACGGTGGTGCGGACACGTCTGCGCAGGCGGATGCCGGTGATGGCGAACGTCCGTCTCACCCGGGCGATCCGCTTCTCGTTGACCCGCAGCCCCTTCTCCCGGAACTTGGCGGTCACCCGTGGGGTGCACCGCTGGAGGGCTTCTTCGACCGCGACGAAGCCGCCCTCACGCAGGGTCGGCGCGGGGTCAGGGGGCCATAGGCAGGGCTCCAGGAAATCAGCGGGAGTGATGGTGCGAGGGGTTCTGCGCTGGGCCTGGGAGGCCCGGGATCGCGGTGGGCAGCGGCCCTGGCCTCGGTGCCGGACCGCGGGTGGTGAGCTGCGGGGTGCGGGAGCGGGCTGCATGGGTGCGGGCGCTCAGCGGTCGGCGGGTCATCCCCAGGCGGCGTCCGACCTCGTCGTAGACGTCGTTGCCGGCCCGCGGCCTGACCGCAACGACATGGATCTCCCGTCGATGCGCGGACTCCTCGGGCGCAGGACGCACGCCATAGACGACGCGCCAGTCTTTCCGGGAGTCCACGAACAGCTTGCGGTAGCCCTCCAGGTCGCCCGTGAGCCTGAGCCCGAAGCGCTCGGCGTTCACCACTTCCTGCAGGTAGGCGAGGGTGAGGTCGCGGATGTCGCTGGGGGCCTGGAGGAGATCAGTCAGCGCGCGGGGGTCGAAACTCAGGCCGAAGGCCGCCCGCTGCTGCCCCCCGTTCACGCCGTCAGCTCGTAGGACTCACCGGGCTCGGAAGGTTCCGGTTCGGTCGCCGTCGCCTTCTCCGTACGGGCCGAGGGCGGGGGGCCGGGAAGGATCCGGTGGGCGGGACGCTCCGGGGAGGTCATGCAGGCCGACAGCGGCCCTCCTGGCGCACGGATCGCAGCAATCGCGTGCGTGAGGAAGTCCCGGTGCCACACGAACAGACCGGACAAGCCCGCCTCGGGGTCCTTGTGCTGCTGGTAGGCCAGCCACAGGGCGTGAAGCCACGCCACGACATCGTCGTGCTCCTGCCACTGCAGGCACCAGGGTGCTGCCGTGGTGACCTCCGCCCCGTAGACGGGCAGGAGAAAGTCGTCGACCCAGTCCGACAAGGCATCGAGTTCGTCCTCGCGTTCCTCCCCGTCCAGCTCCAGAATCGGGCGCGGCTCCGGCGGCGCCACCAGAGGTGGCCCGCCGAGCCCCGGCATACCGAACGCCGCGAACGGCGAGGAACCGCCGGGGGCCGGCGCGGAGGCCAGATGGTCGAGCTGCTGCGCCTGCTGCGCCGACTGTTCCATCAGTCGCCGGACGCTGGCCTCGATCCCCTCCAGTTGGGGATCTGGGATACGGACCGGCTCCAACTCCCCGTCAGCCGGGGGTTCTACGGGTTCGGACATGAAGAGGGTGGCCTCCTGGAAGACGTGGAAACGGGGAAGGAAGCGGTGACGAGCAGACCACCCGTCGGACCATGGATGAGGCGTGGCGAGGCGCCTCCCTTGGCCAGGAGATGGCGCCGGTTACCGCCGCAGGGAAATGCCGTTGCGGCGTCAGACGGTGAGGACCATGTCGTCCTGGGTGAGGGTTTCGCGGATCGTCTCCGTGAGCCGGTCGGTCGCGATGGACGCGTAGTGCTCGGTCTTCTCCACGCCGATGAAGTCCCTGCCTTCAAGCAGGGCGGCGACGCCCGTGGAGCCGGAGCCGGCGCAGAAGTCGAGCACTGTGCCGCCTTCGGGGCTGATCTTGACCAGCTCGCGCATTACCTCGACGGGCTTCTGGGTGATGTGCTGGCGCTTCGCCCCTGACGGCTGCGAGGCCGAGTACATGCCGGGCAGGTAGACCGGGTTCCGGGAGCCATCGATCGGTCCCTTCGATGCCCAGACGATGAACTCGCAGTTCTGGGTGAACCTGCCGCGTTGTGGCCTGGCCTGCGGCTTGTGCCAGGCCAGCACTCCCCGCCACAGCCAGCCGGCGGCCTGGATCGCGTCCGTCGTGGTGGGGAGCTGGCGCCAGTCGGTGAACAGGAGCGCGGTGCCGCCGGTGCGGGTGAGCCGGTGGGCTTCGGTCATGATCTGCGTCAGCCAGAACCCGTACGACCTTTGGTCCATGTTCTCGCCGGTGAAGTCGGCCAGGGTGTGCTTGGCATCGGCGGAGGTGTACTTCTGCTTCGCCGAGCGGCTGGTGCGTTCCTTCGCGGTTCGTCCGCCTGAGTTGTACGGCGGGTCGGTGATCACGGAGTCGACGCAGTCGTCCGGCAGATCGGCGAGAACGGCGAGGGCGTCGCCCTGGTGCAGGGAAAAAGGCAAAGAAGAACCCCGATTCGGGTGTGGAAGCGCGGAGGGAACTACCCATCTCGCGTGCGAGTCCCCGCGAGCCGAATCGGGCGTGCAGAAGCCCGGGGCCACAGACCGGAGAGGCGAGGGAAGTTCCAAAACTGTAGAGGCGAATTCGCCGACGCCCAAGAAGTCCGTTGCCGAGGTGTCGGATTCCGGTACCTCACGCCGGCTTTTTGGTCAACGGCCGATCCGGGCCTACTGTTTTTGAACCGCCTGGCGCACACCGTCGCCGACTTCCCCACCCCATGTCTCTCGGAGGTTCCCCCCTGCCCCGGCACACCTAGCTCACCTGCCGGCCCGCCGAGCAAGCGGCAACTCGCCCGCGCTGGCCAGCACCCCCGATCACCCACCTCGGCCGCCGTGCCCCTTCCACCACGCCACGCGCACACGGCGCGCCGGACACCGCACCGCAAGGACACCCGCATGACATCTCGCTGCCCTCCCCTGCCCGGACGTCGTGAGCGGCGAGCGGACCGCACGGGTTGAAGGCGCTCGCCGCCGGCATCGGTGCCGTCTGTCTCTCCCCCTTCCTTCTCGGCGGCGCGGCCATGATGATGGCCAGCTCCAGCGAAGCCGCCACCACCAGCACCATCAGTCAGTGCCTCCCCGACCTGGACATCGGCAAGGTCACCGAGCAGGTCACCAAGATCCTCGACGGCGCGGAGGCATCCGACGTCCGCATCGAGGGCCTGGACCTGCCCGGTGAGCAGGTCCCGCACGCCCAGACCATCGTCGCCACCGGCATCAGCCTGCAGGTTCCCCGGCGGGGGCAGATCGTCGCGCTGGCCACCGCGATGCAGGAGAGTCGGCTGCGCAACCTCGCCTACGGCGACCGCGACTCGCTCGGCCTGTTCCAGCAGCGGCCCAGCCAGGGGTGGGGCACCGCCGGGCAGATCCGTGACCCCGTGTACGCGTCCGAGCGGTTCTACAAGGCGCTTCTGCAGGTGAGCGGCTGGCAGCAGCTGACCGTCACGCAGGCCGCGCAGGCCGTGCAGAAATCCGGCTACCCGGACGCATACGCCCAGTGGGAGCCGCTTGCCACCGCGCTGCAGCAGGCCATCGCCGCGGCCTTCCCCGGCGGCAGCAACGATGACGCCGCCTCCGGCACCGAGCCATCGCCCACCGCGTCCGGCTGTGGCACGGCAGGCGACGGCTCGTCGTTCGGGAACATCCCCGAGGGCGAAGTCCCGAAGGGGTACAAGATCCCGAAGGACACCGACCCGCGAGCCCGAAAGGCGATCGTCTGGGCGCTGCACCAGCTCGGCACGATGTACCAGTGGGGCGGCTCGTGCACGGCCCCGCACGGCCCCGACCCGATGGGCCGCTGCGACTGCAGCTCACTGATGCAGCAGGCGTACAAGCAGGTCGGCATCGCCCTCACCCGCACCACCTACACGCAGATCTCCGACGGCAAGGCCGTCTCGGTGAAGGCCCTCGAGCCCGGCGACCTGGTCTTCAGCCGGGGAAGCGCCGCCCGCCCCGAGCACGTCGCGATGTACATCGGCGAGGGGCTGGTCATCGAAGCCCCGCGCACCGGTAAGCCCGTGCGGATCGCACCGATCACGAGCATGGACGTTCTCACCGCCCGCCGCGTCGCCTGACGCCGGCCTCCTCGCGCCGGTCGCGCACTTTTCTCCCCTCGCCCAACTTCACGCCTGCCGGGCCTTGTTGGCCTGCGTACACAAGGAGCCCGCCATTCCCGTGTCACCACTCGCCGACCGCTTCATCCAGCTCGCCTACGACCCAGGCATCACCCCTGCGGACGGCGGCCTGCCGGGCCTGGCCGTACTGAAGAACGTCGTCAACTCGATCAACCTGTTCGGCATCGTGGCCGTCGTCGGAGCCCTCGCCGTCAGCCTCGCGGTCTGGGCATGGGGCCACCACACCGGCGGCCACCAGGCCGAGGCCAACGGCAAGAAGGGCGCCACCGTCGCTGCCGGCGCCGCGCTCGGCCTCGGCGCCGCGAACGGCGTCGTGGCGTTCTTCTCCGCCCTGGGCTCGCAGGTCCACTGATGCGGAGGCACTTCTTCGAATACGGCACCGGCTGGCCACCCAACCGCCGCATCGCCCTCGTGGCGATCGGGCTGGCGTGCCTGCTGACCGCCGCTGCCGCGACCGCCTTCTTCACCGGCCGGGACGAGCAGCACGACGCTCCCTCCAGCGCCCCGTCACCGAAGCGGAGTTCCGCTCCGCAGAAAGAGGAGCCGGCCGCCGAGACCGGCCCGGTGGCCCGCCCACCGCGGATATCCGATCCGGTCCAGTTCGCCAAGGCCGCCGCCGAGATGCTCTGGACGTACGACACCCGCACCACCAGCCACGATCAGCAACTCGCAGGCATGGAGGCGTGGATGACGAAGGAGGGCCAGTACAACGACTGGGCCTCGGTCTCCGCGCAGATGCCAGACCCCCTCCTGTGGTCGCGGATGGCTGACCAGAAGCAGCACGCCAGCGCCACCGTTGCCGAGGCCCACTACCCGGCTGCCTTCAAGCAGGCACTGGCGGAGAACCCCTCGGAAATCACCAAGGCGTACATCTATGCCGTCACCGTCACCGGCAAGCAGACCATCGCCTGGGCCAGGGGCGGCGGCGGAGCGGAAGACCGCTCGATCACTCTCGCCGTGCAGTGCCGCCCGTCCCACGACTGCTCGCTCGTCGCCATCGCCCCGCGCGTCGCGCCCTGACCGAAAGGAGTCCCCATGGGGTTCTGTGATCTCCCCCTCGCGGACAAGGTCTGCGCGGTCGGTGAGGCCGTGGACTTCGCCTCCGACCCGGGCAAGGCCATCGGCGACTGGATGGCCAAGTCCGCGGGCGAACTCGCCGCCGCCTCCGCCGATCTGGCGGCGAAGGCCGTCGACAGCACGACCCGCGTCGACCTCAACGCGGGTTGGTTCCGCGACAACTACGAGATGATCCTGCCGATCGGCCTCGTGCTGCTGGTCGCCACGTTCTGCGCCCAGCTCATCCGGGCCGCCGTCCGCCGCGACGGACAGGCGCTCACGCAGGCGTTCGCCGGCACCATGTCCGGTGTCCTGTTCTCGTTCGCCGCCATCGCCCTGACAACCGTCGCCATTGAAGTGGTCGACGCGCTGTCCGCCGGCCTGTTCAAAGCCGCGAACCTGAACATCGAGACCGCAGTACGCCGCATCGTCAAGGTCGGCCAACTCCCCGCGCTCTCGGGCCTGGGATGGCTCGTGATGGTCTTTGTCTCGCTCGGCGCAGCCATCGGCGCCGTTCTCTACTGGTGCGTGATGATGGTGCGCAAGGTGGGCATTCTGGTCATGGTCACCTTGGCTGTTTTCGCCGGTGCCGGGGGCGGCTGGGAAGCCACACGCCGCTGGCGCAAGGGCTGGATCGAGGCCACTGCCACGTTGGTCGTCAGCAAGCTCTTGATGACGATCATCTTCGTGCTCGGCATCGCCGCGATGGGCGAGACCGAGGCCAAGGACGGTCTGGCCGCACTCGCCGACGTCCTCGCAGGCATTGTGATCATGGTGTTGGTCCTGCTTTGCCCGTACGCGACCTTCAAGTTCGTCCACTGGGCTGCTGAGAGCAGCGACGGAGAGTCTCTGCACCGTGCCGGCGGAGCTGGTGCCCAGCTCGCCAAGCAACACGCCGAACGCGCCGGGAAGAAGGCCGCCGCAGCCGCAGCCACCGCCGGAACCGGCGGCGCCGCGGCCGGAGCCGGCGCAGGTGCGGGGGCCGCTCCGCAGGGACCGGACTCCATCCCCGGCGGCGGAGGTTTCCCCGGCGACATCGCCCCCGCCTCGGCCGGCGGAGACCAGGACAGTTCCCACAGCGGAGGCCCGGGCGTCTCGCCCGGCGGTGACTCCGTCAAGTCCGGCCTGGAAAAGGCGGTCCAGCCGCCTCCCACCAGCGTCACCGACGACACCAGCGGCCAGATGGGCGGCAGCCCGGGAACGGGGGGCTCCGGACAGGGCGCTGCGGAAGACCAGGCCGGCGGATGGCAGTCCAGCCCGCCGACCACGACCCCGCCGCCGCAGGGCGCCCCGCCGTCCGCCGGCATGCAGAACTCCGGCACGAACGGGTCGGCCTCGCCGCCGCCTTCCCCGACCGGCCTCTGACCACCTGCCCAACCCCTGGGGTGGGAGGTGCCTCACCTCCCACCCCAGGCCCCGCGCCTCCAGGACCACCTCTTGTCCGATCTCTCCATCGCTCCGGTCACGGTGAAGTTCCCGCACCGGTCCCGCCGCGGCATCCTCCTCGGTCTCACCCTTCCCCAACTCGTTCTCGTCTCCTCGGCCCTGGCACTGTTGCTGGTGACGGTCGTCTCCACCGGGCTGCTCGGTGCCATCGCTCTGACCCCGCTGTGGGCGGCTGTCGCAGCCCTGGTCGCGGTCCGCCGGCATGGTCGGTCCCTGATCGACTGGGCTCCGGTCGTCGCCCGCTACGCGCACCGCCGCCGCACCGGGCAGACCCTGTGGCTCGCCCGGCCCGTCACCCGGCCCCGGCAGGACGGCGTCCTCCACCTGCCCGGCAGCGCCGCCTCCCTCAAGGTCGTCACCCCGGGCGACTCCGCCAACCAGGCCGCGGCCGTCCACGACCCGCACCAGCAGACGCTCACAGCCATCGCCCGCGTTTCCTCCCGGGCCTTCGTCCTGCTCGATCCGGCCACGCAGAACCACAACGTGAACGGCTGGGGTCGTGCGCTCGCCGGCATCGCCCGCACCGGGAACGTCGCCACCGTGCAGGTCCTGGAGCGCACCGTCCCCGACTCCGGCGACACCCTCGCCCGGCACTGGTCCCAGCACGGCCGTCCGGAAACCCCGGTCGCCGGACAGGTCTACTCCGAACTGGTCGCCGCCGCCGGCCCCGCCGCCGCCCCGCACGAGACGTACGTCGCGATCTCCCTCGACCTCAAGGCTGCCCGACGCCTGATATCGCAGGCAGGCGGGGGGCTGCCCGGAGCCTTCACCGTCATGGAGCAGACCACGGCCAGCGTCGCCCAGGCCGCCCGGAACGCAGGACTGGTGATCACCGGATGGCTGAGTGCCCGGGAGATCGCCGCCGTCATCCGCACCGCCTACGACCCCAAAGCCCTCTCCGCCCTGCAGCAGTGGTCCGAGACCGGCCGTGCGGCAGCTGACCCCGCAGCCGCTGGGCCCGTCGTCCAGGTCGAGGAGCACGACCGGGTCGCCACGGACAGCGCGCGGCATGCGACGTACTGGGTGGAGAACTGGCCGAGGATCGAGATGGGCGCCGGGTTCCTGCACGGTCTGATGTTCACTGCCGGTGTCCGCCGCTGCCTCTCCCTCATCTACGTCCCCCAGAAGCTCGAGTCCGCGCTGCGCGACGTCCAGCGCAAGAAGGCACAGATCATCGCGGACGCCAACGAGCGTGTCCGGCGCGGCCAGGTCGACAACGAAGAGGACTCCGTCGAGTACGCCGACGTCAAACAGCGCGAACGGCAGCTCATCGCCGGGCACGCCGACGTCGCCCTGACCGGTCTGGTCACCGTCACCGCCGGGACCGACGCCCTCCTCGACGCCGCCTGCGCGCAGATCGAGACCGCCGCCGTCACCGCCGGCGTCGACCTGCGCCGCCTCAACTACCAGCAGTCCGAAGCCTTCTCCGTCGCCGCACTGCCGCTGGCCCGCACCATCCTCTGACCCCGCCGCCCTCCGCACCGATACGGCGGCAGGAAGGACCCCGTCCCTTTGATCTCTCCTCCGCGTGCCGACGACGCGCACCCCTACCTCCGCGCTTCCACCGCCGGCATTCGCCACCACGCCCGCACCCTGGACCGGTCGGTGCCGCCGGAGCCGGTGGACCGCCTCCACCTCGACGTACTCCACGCCCACCTCACTGCGCTCCACCGGCTCCTCGACCAGCTCGCCGAGACAGCGCGTTCCCCCTATCCCGGCGCCGGGCGGCACCTCGCCGCCGCGCACACCCGGCTGTGGCAGGCCACCGCCGAGGTCCACGCGGCCTTCCACCTGCTGCCGGCCGCGACCACGGAATCCACCGAGTGCCACCCCGAGCGGCTACCGGAAGGACCACCGGTCCTCACGATCTGCCAGCGCCACCTCGCCGCCGGACACATCGTCCGCCGCAAGACCACCCCCACCGACCTCAACCGCCCGCCGCACACCACCGCATGCGTGCGATGAGCATCACCTGCCGAAACGAGGGCCCCCGATGAGCCACCGGCCCGCCCGCCGTGCACGTCGCGCCTCCGCCTCTCCCCTGTTCACCCCGCACGGCACCGACCGGGCCGGCCGCAAGGCCGCCCGCCGCCGGCTCGCCGAAGCCTCGGCCAAAGCCCGTGCCGAAGCCGCCGGTCATGCGGCAGGCACGGCCCCCGCCGAGCACGAGACCCCGGCCCCCCTCTACCCGCCCAGCGGACGCCCCGGCCCCGCCTCGGCCCGCGGAAACCGGCTCAGGCTCCCCGCCCATCGCATGACCACCGCCATCGCCGCCGGGGCGTACCCCTTCCTCGCCGAAGGCGGGCTCGGCGCCGAGGGCATCTACATCGGCCGCGACGTGCACGCCGAAGCGTCGTTCGTTTTCGACCCGTTCGCGCTGTACGGGAAGGTCGAGGGCTTCACCAACCCAAACGTGCTGTTGGCCGGGGTGATCGGACAGGGCAAGAGCGCACTGGCCAAGAGCTTCGCACTCCGCTCCGTCGCCTTCGGCTACCGCGTCTACGTGCCCTGCGATCCCAAGGGCGAGTGGACTCCTGTGGCGCAGGCACTGGGCGGCATGTCCGTGGCCCTCGGCCCCGGACTGCCCGGCCGCCTCAACCCGTTGGACGCTGCCCCCCGGCCGGAGAGCATCTCCGAAGCCGACTGGATCGGCGAGATCCGCAAGCGTCGGCTGCTCCTGCTCGGCTCCCTGGCCCGCACCGTCCTCGGCCGGGACCTGCTGCCCATGGAGCACACCGCCCTGGACATCGCCCTCGACGCTGTCGTCACCCACGCCGCCCAGACCGGCCGTACCCCTCTCCTCGGCGACGTCGCCGCCGCCCTCAACAAACCCGAGCTACTCGACGAGGTCGCCGGTCTCCTGTCCGGACGGCTCGGGGACGCCGCACGCGACCTCGCCCACGCCATGCGCCGACTCGTCCACGGCGACCTGGCGGGCATGTTCGACGCGCCCTCCACCGTGCGCTTCGATCCCAGCTCCCCGATGCTCACCATCGACCTCTCGCGGCTGGGCGGATCCGGCGACGACACCGCCCTCGTCCTCGCCATGACCTGCGCCTCCGCCTGGATGGAATCCGCCCTCACCGACCCGCGCGGCGGCCGACGCTGGATCGTCTACGACGAAGCCTGGCGCCTCATGCGGCACCCGGGCCTGCTCCAGCGCATGCAGGCCCAGTGGAAACTCTCCCGCGGCCTGGGCATCGCCAACCTGATGGTCATCCACCGGCTGTCCGACCTGCTCACCGCCGGCGACGCCGGATCACAGGGCCGCGCCCTCGCGGAGGGGCTGCTCGCCGACTGCTCCACCCGGATCATCTACCGCCAGGAGACCGACCAACTCCACGCCGCAGCCACCCTCCTCGGCCTCACCTCCGTCGAAGCCGAAGCCATCGCCCACCTCAACCGCGGGCGCGGCCTGTGGAAGGTCGCCGGCCGGAGCTTCATCGTCCAACACCTCCTCCACGCCCACGAGCTGGCCCTCTTCGACACGGACGCCCGCATGCACTGACAAGCCGGTGCGTCCACGAACACCGATCCGCGCTCTCGGCCACTCATCCGCCCCACAACCGCCGACGGTTCCCGCCCTGGCCGATCACAGCCCCGCTACCTCCAGGAGGCCCACCTGTATCCGAGCCGCGCCAGTGCCTTCGCCACAGCACTCGCACCGCATCTGCCCGAAGGGTGGTGCCGCAAGTACATCGGGTTCCGGCTCCCCAGCGACCCTCCCCTGGCCGACCAGGTCTGGGACCGCGGCCCGACCCATTCGGCCCTGCTCGACCGGCCCGACACCCGTACGGGCTTCGTCGGAGGACCAGACGGCGAGGAACTCTGCGTGCTGGAGCGCCCCCGCCATCCCCATCAGTACCTGGTGGCTCCCCTGCGACCCGCCGAGTTCCGACCGCACCACTTCAGGGGAGCCGACGAGCCCAACGGAATCGCGGTCCCCGACGATCCGGCCCGTGCCGCAGCCGCCGTCAGCCGACGGGTCCTACCCCGCCTCCAAATCGCCCTGGCAGCCGTACGGCACAACGCAGCCGTCCAGCCCAAGCCTCCCCACCGGCCTGAGCCGCCGCAGGTGGCGCGCGTCGTCACCCTGACCTGGTACCAGGACGGCGCCCTCGGCACGCCGTACAACAGCGTCCCCGAGGACGCCCGCACGGACCTGTACGTGCTCGGCTTCCAGTACCACCCCCACCAGGCAGCGTTCCTGCTCCCTGCCGCGTACGGCGAGGACGGCCGCGACCTGCGCCTGCGAGCGCTGGTCCACCAGCTCGCCCAGAAGGGCATCGGCGTGAACCTCCGCCACACCCCCACGCCCGCCATCGCCACAACGCGCCCGGCCGCCCCCGTACCGACCAGCCCTTCGGTGACTGCCCACCGCCGGTGAGCCGACCGCTCACCGCGCCCTTACCGTCCCCAGCAAACAGGAGCCCCCATCCGCCCCGCCCGCCGCACTCTGCCCCTGATCACCGCCGCTGTCTGTCTCACTCTCGCCGCGACCGCCTGCTCCAACCACACGGACGGCACCACCCCGGCTGCCGCCGACCAGACGAAGGCACCCAGCGTCGCACCGAAGCCGGCCCCCGCGCTCACCCCGGCCGAGGCCCGTAACGCCATCGCCGCCTACTCAACGACGAACAACCTCGCCCACGCCAAGCGCGACCGCGCGCTCCTCGACTCCGTCGAGGGCGGCCCCCGGTACGCGATGTCGCTGGCCGGCTTCAAGGAAGACGACGCCCTGCCGAAAGCGGACCGCAAGCCGTACCGGCCGTGGTCGTACGACCTCACCGCAACCGACCTCTACATCCCGCGCCTGCAGCACGGGCAGCAGCGGTGGTTCGCCGCCATCACCCGGGCCGGCAGCAAGAAGCGGTACGCCCGTGTCCTGGTCCTGGCCGAAAACGCGAAGTCGAAGCGGTGGGAGATGGTCGCCACCGTCGACCTCGACACCCCCTCCCAGCTCCCGAAGATCATGCTGGACAAGGACGGCTACGCCACAGCGGTCGACTCAGCTTCCACGTCCCTGGCCACCCCCGTCGACCTGCTGCGCTCGGCCGTGATCGACAATTTCGCCACCGGAGGCGACCTCACCGGACGCAAGGTGCTGGCCCCCACCGAGGCCGCCAAGCGGCAGGTCAAGGTCCACCACGACACGATCCACAAGTTCGGCACCCGGGGCACCACCCAGTTCGCCTCCGCGGACACGAAGTTCCCCGACAGCTACGCGTTGAAGACCTCCACAGGCGCGCTCGTCGTCTTCTCCCACAACCACACCCAGCACGACGCCGTCGCCGCGCCGGGTCTGGAGATCGTGCCGGAGAAGCGGGACCGCGCCTGGCTCGGCACCAGCCCGAGTCCCGCCTTCACCTACACCTTCACCTGCTCGGACGTCGCCGCCGTCCCGACCACGCCCGAGCCGTCCCGTCTGCTGGGCTACGGATGCCGCCGCACGGACGCCAAGTCCAGCGGGCCCAGCGCCGCCGTCTAGGCCCGGACGGGTTTGTCCGATGTCGGTGCCGAGGAGATCGAGGAGGTGGAGTTGGACGCCACGAGTGATCTGGACAGTGGGTGGGTCGGTGATGTGGCCGATCCGCAGGGTGAGTTCGCCGAGGTGGTAGAAGATCATGCGGCCGGTCGGGCGGACCCGGCGGTTGTCGGGGTAGAGGCCGGCCATGGTCTGCTCGGGACCGAGGGCGCGTCTGACCTGCCGCTCGATCAGGCAGAACACCAGCAGGGCCAGGCAGATGACCTGGATCAGGGCGGCGACACGCCGGTTGTGCTGGACGAAGACCGGTGCGACCGCGAGGGGCCCTTTGAAGTCGTGGTAGCGGCGCTCGACCGCGCCTTGGCCCTTGTAGTGGATCAGGACCTGGCCGGGATCGGCCTGATCGGCCGGGATGCTGGTCAGCAACGCGTACCAGCCGTCGACCGCGGCTTCGCCGTCCAGGACGTCTTGGTCGAAGGACCAGGTCAGGGTGGGTGTGCCCCGCTCGTTCTCGGTGATGCTCCAGCGCAGGCAGGAGGTGACGCGGCGCCTGGCGGTGATGACACCGATCCGGGCAACGATCTTCTCCCGGGTCTTGTAGTGCCGCCCGCCTGCTGCGGCGGCGAGCTTGCCGAGGTCCTCGCCGGCCTTGGCCAGGCGTTTGTCCCGGGCCGCCTGCTGACCGGCCGCCACGGCGGTGGAGTGGACCAGGATCCGGCGCACGGTGAGCTCGGGATCCTTCTTCCTCGGCCCCTTCAGGGTGTGGGTGTCCTCCAGCACCCGGTACCTCTCGCGCCGCTCGGGCGGCTTGTCCGCGTCCCGGTCGGGCACCCAGTTCACGGCGGTGGCCCGGTCGAGGTCGAGGGCGGCGTAGACCTGGTCCTTGACCTGCGCGGCCGGTGCCGGTGCGACGAAGTGCACCCCGGAGGCCAGCAGCGCGGTGAGGTTGGCGTAGGACACCAGCTTGGAGTCGGCGACCATCAGGAAGTCGCGGGTGCCGGCCATCGTGCGCAGGTCCTTCATCGCGCCGACGACCTGGCTGACCTCGGCCGCCGGTCCGTCGAAGACGCGGGCGTGGAGCGGGATGCCACCGTCGGCCGTCACCGCGAGCCCGGCCTGGACCTGTTTCAGGTCCACCCGCCGGTCCTTGGGATGCCCGTAATTGATGACCGGGAAGTCCTCGTCCTGGCCCTCGACCGGATAGTCCCCGTGCACGGACATGCTGGTCATGTCCCAGTGCAGCCGGGACACGTCGATGCCGAACTCGCCGATCGCCCGCGCGCCGACCGTCCCGGCGATGTGCTCCAGATGCGGGGCGATCGCGTCCAGGGCACGGGCGAGACGGTCGTCGTTGAGCAGGCCCGCCTCGATGCCGAAGACCTCCTCCACCGCCCAGGTCCGGGCCCAGTCACCGACCCGCACCAACGGCGCGGGCGCGGTCAGCCGGTTGGCCACCAACGCCTCGATCACCTGCCCGTGCGTCACGTGCGCACTCGCGCCACCAGGGCACACCGCATCGACGATCCCGGCCAGATCCAGCCGACGAGTGAACTCGGAAACGACAGGCAGAGCGCCCAGACGTTTCTCCACCACGGACGTCACCGCTACTTCGAAGCGCTGGCGCTGGGACCGTGGCCGCGGGGACCGGGAAGACTTCGACACACCCCACCCAACGCCACACCCCGGTCCGGGGACACCCCCGGACCGGTCACACCATACGAATCAACGACCCGCGAAGTACGGGTCTAGGAGACCGCATGCACCATCCCGACTTCGAGCTGTACGACAACGTCGGCCGCGACGCCGAACAGATCGCCGTCGCGCACTTCGGCATCGCCACCCGCGACGACCTGCTGCGCTGGGCGAAGCGGGACGCCGAGCCCTTCCTGGCCGAACACCCGCTGCCGGACGAGCCCCGGCCCAGCCCGGACCTGGCCCCCTACCTCGCCGCACTTGGCGCCGCCCAGACGCCCGCCGAGGTCAGCGCCGTCACCCAGCATCTGCTGGACGCCGCCGAACCCGTGCTCCGCGCTGTGAGCGACTACCTCGTCGCCGCCGCCCAGTGGCGCGGCCAGAACCACGGAGCGGAGAAGGGCTCGCCGCCCAAGCTGCTGATGGAAGCGGCCGGCCGCAGCCTGTCCGTGCTGGCCATCGCGGACGAAGCCGACCTTGCCCTCCTGCACGCCGAGTACGACCCCGCACCAGCACCGCCGAAGACACCCGCCTCCGGCCGCCCCCAGGCACCGTCCGGTCTGCCCCCGGCCCCACCGCCCACCCCGCGCACCGGGCCCGCACCCGGCCGGTAGCCGCTTGACGCCCCGGGAAGCCCACCCTGTCCACCCGCTCGTTCACCGCCCGCACCGAGCTGGTGCGCGCGGCCTCGACGGGCGGCCTCGTCCACGACAAGGACTACTTGGTGGCGGCCGTCCACATCACCAGCCCCGCCTCCGGAATCCTGCGACCGCTGCCGGCCCGCCGCTCCCCCAAGCACTCCCACGCGGCCCACACGCGCCCCGCCGCTGCCCCCTCCCCTGCCCACCGTAAGGAGCTCTCCTCTTTGGATCCTGACACGCACTTCATCTTCGGCACCCACAACGATCACGGCTTCGTCGCCTCCGCCACCACCTCGATGCCCGCTCACCTGGCCCACTGGTTCCTCGTACGGGAGCAGTTCGAACCCGTACCCGGTGAGCCGGGCCTGTACCGGCTCACCGACCCCGAGCATGACGGGCCGCGCCGCACTCGGCAGGCCGCCCGAGACCTGCGCCGCCACGGCTACGCCGTGCACGTCGACGCCGGCATCGCCCTTGCACCGGCCAACCCGCCACGCCCGCACCGACCGAACGGACTTACCGAACGCCGCAACCGCATCGCCCGGGCCGCCGCCAGCCAGTCATCGCAGCGCCGCGCGGCGCCGACGACCTCGCCGCCGTCCGCACGTCCCATCCCGCCGAAGCCCACCTACGCGCCGACCGTTCACCTGACCGCTTCCGCAACCGGACGGTCCCGGTGAGCCCCGGCGCCGAGCCGATCCGCATCATCCGCGGGCCAGGGGGCGAAGTCGAAGCCGAAGGCCGCTTCGACTCCCTCGCCGCGGACATCCTGCGCCACGCCGGCTTTCTCTTCGAGCCAGCCCTGCGCGGCCACTGGATCCGGCTCCCCTTCGACATGGGACGCGACTGGGAGAACCAGCACGCAACCTGGACCGCGGAGATGCTCACCGCCGCCCGCTACCGAGTACATCTCGCTCTCGACCTGCGTCCAGGCGCCCCCGAGTCGTCGAGGCCACTCACACCGGCCATGACGGCGCAGGCTCCGCCTGGGCGACGGCCGCGCCGCTGACACCGACCACCAGGAGGATCCGATCCCGGACACACTCTTGCCCGACACCGCGCAACTTGCCACCCGAGCACGTGACTTCCGGTTGTGCATGGCGATCATCGATCGGCAGACGGAGACCGCACTCGACGCGGTCCGCGACGGCTATGGCCGTACGGGAGATCACGGGGCCAGGTCGCTACCGAACCTTTCACCCGGGTGGCGAACACTCCGCAGGCCGGGCAGGCCCTTGCGGTCTCATCGGCCGTGTCCAGATGGCCCCGGCGCCTTCCGGCGCCAGCCGCTCGACCCGCGCAACGGACACCCCGTCGAGGTCGAGCAGCAACGTCGTATCGTTGAGCAAGCCCGTGGCTCTTGCATGATCGTTCTGTGTAGAGAACAGAAATGATCACGCTGGATCGCGGGCGCCCTGCATCCAGGGGGCGCGAGTCCGCCGATCCATCACGCACGGTGACGCCACCTCAGCAACGAGGGCGGGTGCACCACTCAAGTTCGAAAACCCGTCTTCGCTCTCCTACTTCTGACGCATCCCGCGAGCGCGCCAGTCCAGCGCACATCAGTGGTTAAGTACGGCCCGCAGATCGCCCGTTCACTTGATGGTCGAAGCGCCGCTGACCTGGCCGACGTTGCCTGTGAGATCGCTCGCAGCCGCCTAGCCACGATGGGGTCTGTGACGAGCGGTACGATCCCCACAGGCACAGCCTTCGGTATCGACGTGGCGATCAATTACCTTCTCACCTCCGTGAATAGGCATGTCTGAGAGGGCCAGTCAATTTCAACGAGGTGTGAGCACGCTCGAAGCGGGTTGCACGGTGAACCGACGGGCGTGTATCAACTTGTTGGTCAACAGCCGGGGGTGTCGGTGTGAGCCGATCATGGGCAAGGCGATTACTGTCTTTTGCCGGTGTCCTGCTTGTCGTCTCAGTGGGTTGCGAGGGACCCGCCGCTTCACCAGAGAAGGCGTCGCCGAGTCCTAGCCAGCCGCGACCTTCAGAGAGTGTGTCAAAACCTGCGCCACCTCTTCCGCCGCCGAGCCGTGGCGCTGCGAACAAGCCGCCGCGGTCGAAACCTTCGCCAACTTGGGGAACTCAGTCCGGCCCTCGCTACATCGGCTCCGTCGGCGATCGCCCCATCCGGCCTGCGCCAGAACTCCCCGGCGCCCAGAACGCGGCTGGCGCTCGGTTCGAAATCAGTGACGGCTGGATAGCAAAGCTGCGGATCACGAAGGCTGGGTCTCACGAACGTGTTCAATGCTATACACGGCCCTACGGAACGTCGGGTAAGAGCCGCGTCTGGGTGTACACGATAACTAGCCGTCCCGGGCTCAACGAATACGGCCTACCGCGACGCGGCATGTTTCTCCAGATAGAACGTGTGCCCGTCGGGAGCGGCGGCAAGGGCTGGCAGACGTCACTATCTGCTTCGTGGCAGTCCCCTGGTGACCACCGTTTCTCAATATACGAGAGCAACAACGTCGACGGGTTCGACGCTGCCGCAAGCAGACCCAGCACGATCCGGATGCGAGTAAGCGCCGACCATCATCGGCTGAGTTTCGCGGCAGCTAGTACCGCTTTGCCGCAGATGACAAGTGATCAGCCGATTACCGGAGTGACGGTACAGGGAACTGTGGTTTGTCCCAGCTCCTAACTAATTAGGGATCACCTCGATGCCACCTCGGGGAGATTGCGTGCTTGATCCCAACCGGTCGAAGCAACTGATTCCAGCAGCACCGCGTCACTGACCGGATGGTTGCCGCTGCTCACCCACCCTCCCCGGTCCGCACGCGGCCACCGCAGCGGTCGTCCTGCCCGACGCGTTCCTCACCGTCGTCGCCTACGCCTACGGAAGCACGAACACCCTCGCCCCCACGGACCGCACCAGCGAGGCATACACGTGGCTGATCCTCTCAATCGGCGTCGGACGGGCTGCCGGCACCGCGCTCGCCGGACGCCTCGCCGACCACGCCATCGCCATCGCCGCGCTCCCCGCCGCCGCCTTCGCTCTCACCGCCCTGCTCCTCGTCCATCCCGGCCAGGCCCCCGCCCGCCGCGGTCGGCACCACCGCGAACACGCCTGAGCAGGCACCCAACTTCCCGTCTTCGCACGTCTTCAAGGAAATTCATTTATGGCTGTCCGTACGCAGTGGACCGTCGAGCACCCCTGTGGCCACTCGATCGTCCATGATCTGTCCGACCGTCCCGCAGACCGGAGGTCCGGCTTCGCCCGTTGGCTCGCCGTCAGGGACTGCACCGACTGCTGGAAGTCGGCGCGCGATGCCGACACCGACTCCAAGGAGCAGTGGCTCGCCGCCAAGCGCGCCGACGAGCAGCAGGCCGCCGCCGAGTGGGCCGAGAAGTTCGACATGCCGCCGCTGGAGGGTCCGGAGCGGACTCTGGACTGGGGCGAGCGGTCCCGTCACCAGCTGATGACGGCCGCGCACACCGCGCTGGTCGTCGAGGGCACCTGGAACGAGGCGGACTGGGCGGAACTGGAGGAGAAGGCACGAGCGATCACTCGGGCCGCATGGTGGATCGACCAGAGGGACGCAGAGGGCTCTGACCTGCTCGAACTCCTCGACGCGGCAGGTGAGGCGGACCGCGGGACGGAGAACCCGTTCCGCTGACAGGACCGGAACATAGCCGGGGATCGCCGGTTAGCCAAACCGGCGATCCTCCGGACTATTTATCCTCCCGCCGCTACCCGCTCCGCGTGGAAGGACCTGCATGATCCCACCGTCCTGGACGCCTCCGCCGACTCCGGCCTTCGCGCCGACGCCCGACCCGCTCACCCCTGCGCGGGACATCACCCACCAGCACTTCCAGGCCGGCGACCAGGTCGTCGTCATCAAAGGGGTCACCGACGGGGAGCTGTGGGGAGATTCGATGCGCATCGTCGCCCCGTCCTGGCACACCCCGACTGACGAGGAGGGATGGCGGCTGCGCGACGCCACCGGAGGCGCCCAGACCTACATCACCGCCCATCCCCGCTACCTCGTGCACCTCTCGCGCCGCTGTCCGGACTGCCTGATCTACCTGCGCGCCATGGAGGACCGTCTCCTGGCGAAGCACACCGGGCGTAACACACTGATCGACTGCGGCTGGTACACCACCACGGCCCTCGGTCAGCTCGTGCACATCGCCGATGCCCGGGGCGGCCGGTGAGTCTCCCCGTCCGCCGCTCCGGCCGCGCCTTCGCCCGCAGTCAAAGCAGCGGCACGCCATTCACCGTAGGGGAAACGCTTCTTTGCCTCGTGCCGACCGCTTCCTGACCGTGCGCCGCGATCCGCACTCCGAGGAGGTCCTCGCCCGCGGCGGCGATCTGGAGGCACCCAGCATCCTCCAGAGAGCCGGGCTCGTACCCATCGTCCACGAGACCTACCACCGCGCCCCGGCTCACCTCGCCCACGACGAGGAAATCCGCATCGGCACCGGACGCGAACACTCCGCCGTGTGCGCCTGCCCGCACCCGCCGCGCACGGTTCCGGCCCCGCCGCCCCATGTGGCCGCCGGGCTGCGTCACTGACCCCACTCGCCCAAGGACCCCATGCACGACCACCACAACTCCGAGCGCCTCGCCTCATACGCCGACGTCCTCGCCGGTGAACTCCCCGGCGCCTGGACCAGCGCCTACCACCCGCCCGAGAACAAGGACGACCTCGCCGAACTTGCCGACCGGGTCTGGGACCTGGACCTCGTCGCCGAGTCCCTCGCCGAGCACCCTCTCCAGCAGGCAGCCGTCCTGAGCCGCACGGACGGCGCCCAGCTCGTCATTTTCGACCGGCACGACGAACGCGACGGATACCTCATCGCCGCCGTCGCCCCCCACGAGCTCCCCGCCGAGACATACCACGGAGTACGCGAGCCCAACGGCATCGCGCTGACGGACGACCCCTTCCTGAGCGCCGAGCAGGTCGCCGGCGACCTGCTCGCCCGCTACGACACCGCGCTCGCCCGGGTCCGCCACAACGCCGTGGCCGGCGTCCAGCCGTCCCAGCCGGAACGGGTCGTCCTGACCTGGCAGCAGGACGGCTGTCTCGCCGCCGCGCCCGTCGGCGAGACAGCCGTCGCCGTCCTTGTGGCCAACGGCTTCGTCCAGGACAAGCAGACCGGTATCTACCGCCTCAGCGGAGACGACACCACAGCACAGGCCCGCGCCGTGCGCGAGACCGGTCGCCAACTCAACGCGCACGGCATCAACACCGCGCTCCAGCACCCGTCGGGCCGGATCGCGCCCACCGCCACCCCGGCCGCGATGCCGCCCGCCCCGGCCGCCTCCTCCTCGCGCCCCGCACGGTCCCGGCGCACCCCGTAAGGCCGCCCGCACCGCACCGCCCGACCCATCGGAGAAACCCGTAGCACCCCGCACGCCCCCACCGATCTCCCACCGCATCAAGCCCCGCCTCACGACGGCCCTGTTCCGCCGCTATCTGCGCGCCTGTATCCCCACCGGTCCGGACCGCGCCTGCCTGCTGGCCGGTGCACGCCCGGAGGCCGTTCTCGCTGAGTCGCAGCGGACCGGGCACCGCCACCACCACTGACCATCCCCGACCCGGAGGAGCATGTCCCACCCCACCTCGTACCCGGTGCGGCTGGCCGACGAGATCACCCGCCAGCTCGGCCGGCTCGCCGACCATCTCGCCCAACTGCCCCCGCGTGAGGCCACGCAGGTCATCGCCCGCATCCTCGACCCGGACGACGGAGTCCTCGGCGGCGTCACCCACCTCGTAGCCACTGGCAGCGTGTTCGCCAAGGTCCAGGCCGAGCGGGGAGCGCTGCCGGCAGAAGTGTGGCTCGCCCTCGGCCGGGCCTCGAACGAACTCGACGCCCTCGGCGGGGACCTGGATGAACACCGCGAGACCCTCCGGCACGTCGGCACACAGCCCGCCACCACGGCAGCGAAGCCGCCGGCCCCCGCTCCGCTCGTCGTCCGGCGGCGCCGGTGAAGAGTAAGCAATGGCAGGGCTGGGGGCCGGGCGAGCAGGCCCAGCAGCACTACCTCATCGAGCCCCGCGCCCTCGCAGGCGGCGGCGACGTCCGGCACGTCTCGGAATTCCTGCGCGCCTCCGGCTGGCGGGACAAGTCCAAGGCAGGCGGCCCCCTCTCCATGGAGAGCCCGGACCGAACGGTCCGCATCACCTACGACCCCTACGTCCTGCCAGGCGGATGGACGATCCACGGCACCGCGAACGGGCACCAGGACGAGTGGTGGGCGCATCTCGGCCGGCAGACGCCGGTGGAAATCGTCGCCGGTCTCACCGACGCCCTCACCCGACCCCGCTCCGCACATGCCCCCAACGTGTGGGCGCCGCTGAAGGAGCAGCACTGGCGCACACCGCCCAACGCCGAGCACGTCACCGCCACCAGCCCCGACGGCAGCGCCTGGATGCAGTACCACCAGACCCCCGACGGCGAGGCGATGTGGTGGTCCGGAGCGAAGGACCAGCAAGGCAACGGCTGGACCGCCCAGTTCACACCCAGCACCCCGATGCACCTCGTACAAGCCTTCTCGACCGCTCTCGCCAGCCCCGATCCGGTGATGCGCCCACTCGGCCGTGTTCCGCACAGCGCACGGATCCAGACCACGTCCGTTTCCGTCCTGCCCTCCCAGCTCAGCGCCTGGCAGCAGGCCCGGATCACGGCCGCCCGCGCCGCCACCTGGGCCCGCAACACCGCCCGAAGCGCTCGGCCGCGCACCACGGCCCGCCCCCACGCCCACGCGGGCGGCACCCGAGCCCGCCGCTGACCCCCGACGCCGACCACCCGAGGATCCCCATGCCGGCACTCACCCCGGACACCATCCGCACCGCGACCGAGACCCTGTCCCGCCTCACCGACTACCTGCGCGACACCCCCGATCCGGACGAGGCGCTCGCCCTCGTCGAGCCGCTGCTCGACGAGTACGCGGGTCTCCCCGTCCAGCTCGCCGACGTCCTGCGCGCCCTCGCCCGCGCCGTACAGGAACACCCGGACACCCCCCGCAGCGCCGAAGCCGACCTCCTGATCATGGAGTTGCGCACCGCCGCGTGGGAACAGGCCGACCAGCACGCCCTCCACTACGTCCTCGACGACCTCCGCGCCCTGTACGACAGCGCCCCCGCAACCGAGCCGGGGGGCGGCTGGTGCCGGTGAGTGAGCGGCAGCTCGCCGCCTTCGCAGACAAGCACGCCTGGCAGATCCCGTTCGACACCAGCCCCCGTCACCTCGCCGGCCCCGGTGACGCCCGCCACGTCACCCACGGCCTCGCCACCGCCGGATGGACCCGTACGTCCGACCCGCTCAGCCCCGAAATCATGCTGCGCAGCCCAGACCACCGGCTCACCCTCCAGCTCGACCCGCAGTCCCCCACCTCCGCGTGGTGGCGGCTGCGGGCCGAGCCCACCGACACCGAGCCGGGCTGGTACGCCGAATTCGGCGAACTCGTCCCCGCCGAAATCCTCGGCCACCTCACCGACGCCCTCACCGCCCCGCCGCCCACCCAGCGACCGGCCCCGTTCCAGGTCCTGAAGTCAGCCGGATGGCTGCTGGCCCCAGCGACCACAGCCCACTCCCCCGACGGCATGTGCCATGTAGAACAGCGACCCGACCAGGAAGACGCCCGCGTGTCGTCCTGGCACATCGAGACCCGCGAGCCGGGCTACGGCACGCCGATGGGCCCCCAGATCTGGCACGCCTGGTTCGCCGGCCGCGCCCCCGAGCACCTCGTAGGCGCCTTCATCACCGCACTCGCCGACACCGCCCCACTCCAGCGCGCCATGTTCGACCGCACCGCCCACCACAGCGTCGTGCAGAAGCCCAGCCCGCTCACCCCCGAGCAGGTCGTCGCAGCACACACCGCCCGGCTCGACACCGTCCGCGCGCAGGCCCGCGCCGCCCGCCGCCAGCAACGGCCGAGTCTCGCCACGGCCCCGGCGACGACCGGCATCGCCCGTCCGGCCAAGCGCCGCTGACCCTGATTGGACCCCCACCATCTCCTTCGATCACATCGCTCACCGCGAGTTCCTGCAGCACGTCGACGACTACGTCCGCGCCAGCAAGAAGATCCTCGACGCCTGGGACGCCTACTCCGACGAGCACACCGACCTTGACGGCTGGCCGCACGACGACCACGCCTACGGGCTCCGCCAGAGCCGGCGCGACGCCGACACCGCCGAAGCGTTCGAGAACATCCGCGTCGGCGCCCGCCACCTATTGGCCACGGCTGACATGCAGCTCAGGAACATGCCTGCCGACGCGGTGCAGAACCACTGGGGGTACCAGCTCGGCGTCCTGCACGCCGCGCTCGACCGCCTCGACGCCCTGCACGAGGAATGGCTGCTCACCCGCGACGATCTCCCCGCCGAAGCCCGGCCCGGCACCCCCGTCTTCGACGACGCCGAGGCTGAGTACCACGCCGAATCCTGGAGTTACCTCGACGACTGGGCCATCCACGGCTCCGTCCTACGAGAGATCAACACAGCAGCGAGGCACAACTCCTCGCCCCTGGCTCCGTCACCGACCGCGACCGCCGTCCCCGCGCTCGGCCGGACCACTTCGGTACGGAGGTGACCGTGCCCCCCGACACCCGAAACCGTCGAGGTTGAGTTCATCGCCCCGCGGCACCTGGCCGGCGGAGATCCCGCCGGATCACCGTCCCCTCCACCACGCGTCCGGCTGGAGTTACGGCCACGACTCCCTGATGCCGCGCGTCATCCTCTCCGGCTCCGACCAGAAAGCTCTCCTTCGCCTCGAGCGCGACCCGGACGGCCAGTGGTGGGCTCTCCGCCACGCTCGCCTCCCGACCGGTGTGGCAGGCCCGGTTCGGTGAACACACGCCGACGCACCTGATCGCCGCGTTCACCGCCGCGCTCGCCGATCCGAGCCCCTTGCCGCGCACCAGCAGTCCGCTCAGCATCCCGCCCCGCAACCCGAATCTCGTGACCCGCACCCACCGGGAACTACCCGCCGTGCAGATCGCCTCCGCACTGGAAGAACGCGTCCACACCCTCTCTACGCGCCGCGCCAACCCGCCAGCGAGCCCGAGCGCCCTGCGACGGCCGCCGGCCAGGAACGGCCGCAGCCGCTGACTCCTCCGTCCCCGCCCGGAAGCACGTAGCCCCTTTGTCCCCTTCTTCCAATAGCTCCAGCGACGGGTACGACATCGCGTTCCGGCTCCTCCTCGGAGTCCTCGCCGTCGTCGTCCCCCTCTCGAACCTCGCCTGGCTGTCCGGCAACATCACCGCCTGCCTCACCGGCCTTCCGTGGGTGCCGTACCAGCCGACCGCCGCCCTGCTCCACCCCGACCAGCTCTGGCCCAACGCCGGAGAAACGTCCCTGCTCATCGGCACCCGCATCGTTCCCGTCGCCGTCCTCCTCGCCCTCGGCACCGCAGCCGGCGTCCTGTGGGCTCGGCACAAGAACCGCGGCGGCGGCCGGAAGAGGATCACCGGCATGGCCAAGGCCCGGGACATCGAGCCGCTCCTGGCGAAGGCGATCGAGGCCAAGGCACGATCCCTGCGCCCGAGCCTGAAGACCGCCAAGCGCATCGATGCGAGGGACACCGGCATCCTCCTCGGCAACCTCCAGGGGACACAGCACGAGGTCCGCATGGGGTACGAGGACGTCGCCGTCGCGATCATGGCCCCGCGATCGGGGAAGACCACCAGCCTGGCGATCCCCTCCATCCTCGCCGCACCCGGACCCGTCCTCCTGACCTCGAACAAAGCGGCGGGGGACGCCTACACGGCGACGCTCGAGGCCCGGGCGGAGGTAGGGCGGGTGTGGTCGATGGACCCGCAGCAGATCGCCCACGCCGCCCGCGAGATGTGGTGGAATCCCCTCGCCAGCGCGAAGACCCTGGACGGCGCCAACAGGCTGGCCGGCCACTTCCTCGCCGCCTCGGTGGACGCCTCGCAGCAGGGGGACTTCTGGTCCAAGGCCGGCAGCAACATCCTGAGCCAGCTGCTCCTGGCCGCCGCACTCGACGAGCGGCCGATCACCGACATCATGCAGTGGCTCGCCTTCCCCGCCGACCGCACCCCGCTCGACATCCTCCGCGACCATGATTTCGCCGCCGTCGCCGCCCAGCTCAAGGGAACCGTCGAGGGGCCGCCCGAGACGCGGGATGGCATTTACGAGACGGCCCGCCAGTACGCCGCCGCCCTGCTCAACGCGGAGATCGCCGCGTGGGTGACGCCGCAGAAGGACGTCGCCGAGTTCCGGCCGTCGGAGTTCGTCACCTCCACCGACACCCTCTACCTACTCAGCAAGGACGGCGGAGGCGGAGCTTCGGCGTTGATCGCGGCGTGCGCGGACGCGGTGATGCGGGCCGCGACCGCACAGGCCGAGCGTGCCGGGGGACGTCTGGACCCGCCGGCCCTCGCGATCCTCGACGAGGCCGCCAACGTGTGCAAGATCAGCGACCTTCCGGACCTGTACTCCCACCTCGGCAGCCGCGGAATCATCCCCATCACGATCCTCCAGTCCTACCGCCAGGGCCAGAAGGTCTGGGGAGACGCCGGCATGGACGCCATGTGGTCCGCCTCGACCGTGAAGGTGATCGGCAGCGGGATCGATGATCCGGATTTCGCGGACAAGCTCAGCAAGCTGATCGGCGACCACGACGTGGAGACCACGTCCACCTCGCACTCCGAGTCCGGGAAGTCGACCTCCGTGTCCATGCGGCAGGAGCGGATCCTGCCCGCCGACGCCATCCGCGCCCTCCCCAAGGGCACCGCCCTGTGCTTCGCCACCGGCATGCGGGCCGCCATGCTCGACCTGCGCCCCTGGTACCTGGAGCCCGGCGCCGACGAACTGTCCGCCTCCTCCGCCCGCGCCTCGAAGGCCATCACCGCCCGTGCCGTCGCCAAACACGCTCCCCAGCAAGACGACCACGGCACCGCCGCGTAGTTCTCCGCCGCCGCTCAGGACGAGGACCAGCAGCTCATCGACTGGAGCCTCGTCGGCCTCGGAATTACCACCACCTCACCCGCAGCAGCACGTACAGCGGTCAACGCCCCGTCCCCGATCCCCAGCGTGCAGCCGCGCCAAGGACACGCCGACCGCGACCGGCTCAACGACGGGATCGGCACAGAACCCGGTGAAAGCCACCGCCTGCTTCCTTCGAGCCTCAGTCGGCGTCGCTGAGCGGCACGCCCTCAGGCCGACCTGGGCCGCGTCTTTCCTCCCCTGTTTCCCTACTGCACAAGGATGTTCTGCCATCAGCCCCCACGTCCCTGCCCCTACCAGCACGCACCGCATCCGTCTGCCCGATGGAGCGGAGATAGCGGCCTACCTCGACGGGCCGGCCGACGCACCCGTCACCGTCGTTCTGGTTCACGGGCTGTCCGTCACCGCCGATCTGTGGCGCCTGCACACTCAGCAGCTCACCGACCGCAACCTGCGGGTCGTGCGTTACGACCAGCGCGCGCATGGGCGGTCCACTCGGGGAACCGCGCTGATCACACTTGAGGGTCTCGCCGACGACCTGGCCCACGTCATCGACCGCCTTGTCCCGCATGGCCCGCTGGTGCTCGCCGGACACTCGATGGGCGGCATGATCCTGCAGACCCTGACGACGCTGCGTCCCGACCTGCTGCCCCGCTTCCACGGACTGCTACTGATCTCCACCCCCGACGGACCCGTCACCACCCGCCCACAACCCGGACTCCGCACCCGCATCCGCGGCTGGGGCCGCGACCTGCTCGTGACCGCCTGCACCCGCGCCCCCTCGGCCATGGATGCCGTGCGGCGCCGCCTACCGCACTCCAGTCCCTGGGCCCTGCTCGACACGAAACCCCGCTCCGGTGACACCGACTCCCCTCTCCCGTGCCGGCGCGGCCTGCACCGCACCGCCACCCGCGACATCGCCTCCTTCTGGCAGCCGCTGGCCACCAGCGGCTCTCGCCCCATCGCCGGACTGCTGGCCCTCGGCCCGCGCCTGACCCTGCTGGCGGGCACCGCCGACGCCCACGTACCCGCCGACCACACCCGAGCCCTCGCCCACCGTGTTCCCCAGGCGCAGTTCGTCCTGGCCGAACAGGCCACCCACACGCTGCCCGTCCGCCACCCCCAGCTGATCGTCGACATCCTCGCCTGCCTCGCCTCCCAGGCCGCACTCCAGCATCCTCACCCGTCCCAGGAGGGCTGCCCCCGGCAGACCGCGCGTTCTCTTCACCACCATCCGGCCACTGGCCCAGCCGTCGAAAGGATCCATGCCCAGCCCTCTTGAGTCCCTCCAGGCCGTGCTGCGCCAACCCCACCGCGCGCTCGCCACGTTCCTTCCCGCCGGCCTTCACCACACCGCTGCCGCGAGCGCCGAAACATCATGGCACTCGCCGAGGCGGGCGCCGACCTGTTCGAGATCGGCCTGCCCCGCCACTCTCCGTGCCTCGACGACCCCCGCATCCAGGCCGCATACCGCCGCGCCCTCCAAGACGGGCATGCCCTCGACCGCACCCTCCGCTCGGTCCAGCACACTGCCAGCCTCCGCCCGACCGTGGTCATGACCTACTGGGAACCCATCGCCCACTACGGCTCCGAGCGAGGGGTGCGCCTGTTCGCCGACGCTGCCGGGTGATGGTCGTCGACCTCCCCGGCGACGCGGCACCTGGAAGCAGCTCACCACCGCGGTTGGCCTGGCCGCCCCGCGTCTCGCCTCGCGCACAGCGACAGACCGGCAGCTCGCCACAATCCAACAGGCCGCGTCTGGTTGGCTCTACGCCCCCGCCAGCACCGGCATGACCGGATACCGCGGCCCCCTCGATCACCCGGCGCTGTTCGCGGCAGTAGGGCGCCCGCGCTCGACCAGCACGCTCCCCTGCCGTCTCCGGTGTCGGCATCTCCACCCGCACCTCGCCGCCACGGTGGTCCCGCTGGTCGACGCCGTGGTGATCGACACCCCCGTCGTCCGCGCCCTCGACCAAGGCGCCGACGAAGCACACCAGCGTCGCCGCCTTCACCCAAGCGCTCCATGCGGCACGGGGCTGACCGACCCCCTCCCACCACCAGGATCTCCCATTTCACCTTCCCCGATCCCGCAGTTCCGCGCCATATCCCTCGGCGCGGGCGTCCAATCCAGCGCCATGCTCGCCCTCTCCGCCGAAGGGATCCTCCCAAAGGTCGACTACGCGATCTTCGCCGATACCGGCTGGGAGCCGCGCGCCGTATACGCCCACCTCGACCGGCTCGAAAAGGAAGTAGCCGCACCAGCCGGAATACCCGTACTGCGGGTCACCGCCGGAAACATTCGCGACGACGCCCTCGACCCGAATCACCGATTCGCTTCCATGCCTCTCTACATTTTGAATCAGGACGGCAAGCAAGGCATGACCCGGCGCCAGTGCACAGTTATCTGCACCTCTTCTCCTCGTTGATCGCGGTGTCGGTCATCGCGATCAAGGAGAGTGAAGTGGATCTACGTCACGAACTGATGGAGGGTCGGGCCCAGCTGCCCCACGCTGGTTCCGTGGTGGAAACCGGTGAGGCCCACCCTCCCTTCATCGTCATCGACGGTCTCGGACGCGAGGTAGAGCCGGTCACCGCGTACCTGCGCGACCTGGCGCTGAGCGACAGCAGTCCGCTGACTGCCCGTAGCTACGGGTTCGGGATGCTGCGCTGGTTCCGGCTGCTGTGGCTGCTCGATGTGGCCTGGGAACGGGCAACCGAGGCGGAGACCGCCGTCCTGACCGGCTGGCTGCGTACGGCCCCGAACCCGCAGCGTCGTCGGCGCAACCCGCAGTCGCCGCCTCCGGGAACGGTCAATCCGCGGACCGGGAAGCCGTACCTCGGCCCTGGGTACGCACCCACGACGATCAACCACGCCCTGTCTGTGGTGAGCGGCTTCTACGCGTTCCACGCGCACTACGGACGAGGTCCGGTGGCGAACCCGGTGCCCATCTCGCCACAGCGACGCCGGGCCTTGAGTCACCTGAGCCCGCTGGCGCCCAGACCGGTGTTGGGCCGGGCCAGGCTGCGCCAGAAGGTGACCGGTCGGCCTCCGCGCTCCATCCCCGACCCGCTGTGGGACGAGCTGTTCGCCGCGATGGGCTGCGAGCGGGATCGAGCCCTGCTCGACTGCTACGTCTCCAGCGGCGCCCGGGCGGAGGAGCTGCTCGGTGTCGGCACCGACGATATCCACTGGGCCAAGCCGGGCCTCTACGTCATCACCAAGGGCACCCGGGAACGCGAGCTCGTGCCGATCTCACCGGAGGCATGTGTCCGACTGGCCCGCTACCTGGACAGCACCGGCACCCCAGAGGCTGGCGAGCCCGTCTGGCGGACCCGGCACGGTGAAGACCGGCCTCTGACCTACTGGGCTATGCGTCGAGTGGTGCAGCGGGCCCAGCAGAACCTGCGCACGAACTGGACGCTTCACGACCTGCGCCACACCGCGGCCCACCGGATGGCCAACAGCGGCAAGCTCACGCTGCCCGAGGTCCAGGCGGTGCTGCGCCATGCGAACATCCAGACCACCAGCCGCTACCTGGCGGTGCGGGTCGAGGAGATCTTCGACGCCCTACTGGAGCACTACAACCAGCCGCGCCCCCAGGTGAGTTACCCGACCGGCTACGCCGCCGACGACATCGCGGCGGTGTTCGGTGCCTAAGACCGCCGCGAGCCCCACCACCGGCGTCAGCCGCCGCCACGGCCCGATCGCCGAGGGCCTGGACTACCCCAGCCGCTTCGTCGGCGGCCCGATGACAGCCGAGCCGGCCACCGCCGCCATGCCACCCCGCCCGTTCGGCGACCTCTCCCGCAGCAGCTCGCGGTCGATCGCGAAGCTGGTCGTCGACACCTGGGACGGAGGTACGTCAACGCGACAGCAGCGCGGCCAGGCCGCCGGGCTCCTCCTGGACTACCTGGCCGGTTACCCCGGCCTGACCTGGCAGGAACGGTGGGACGCCAGCCCTGTCGGGCAAGGACTGGCCGACGTCAACGACCTGGAGTGCCGCCGCAGCCCCAGCGTCAAACTCACCACCGGCCTGCGAGCCCTGATCTGCCTGCGCGTCATCCAACCGTCCCTGGTGGCCTTCCGGCGCCACCACATGACCGGCTTCGCAGCCCACTTCATCTCCGCCCAGAGCGATCCGCTGCTGGACGAGTTCGCCAAGCAGGTCGAGGTGCACCAGCACACCTACGCGCACCGCACCGAGGCCCTGTTCGACCTGTGCGTTCTGCTCGCCGTTCAGGGGGTCGCGCTGAGCGACGTCACGGCTCCCGCGCTGCTGCACTTCGCGCAGGAGAACCGGCGGGCCTGGTCGGTGGTGGACCCCGGGAACAAGGCCGGGAACCGGCTCCGTGGCCAAGGCGTGTGGCACGTGCTCCACGCCACGGGCCACCTTCCACCGACCGTTCCGGCGACGATGCGCGCTGCTCTCATGCGGGGCCAGAAGAGCGTCGAGGAGCTCGTCGATCACTACCCGATCCGCAACCAGGCCGTTCGCGGGCTGTTGATCGACTACTTCACGCGGCGCCGCGCGGACACCGACTACGCCACCTTGAAGAACCTGGTCCTGCACCTGGCCCACCACTTCTGGGAGAAGATCGAACGCCTCAACCCCGACCAGGCTGACCTGCGGATCTCCCCGGAGATCTACACCGCCTGGCGGCAGATGATCGCCGTCAAGGACAACGGTGCTCCGCGCGCCGGAGCAGACAGCCTGGTCATCTCAGTCCGCAGCTTCTACTACGACCTGCACACCTGGGCCGCTCAGGAACCCGAGCGGTGGGCTACGTGGGTCGCTCCCTGCCCGGTCCCACCCTTCGACCTGCACGGGCTCGGCGCTCGCCGTCGACGGATCAACGAACGCAGCGCCGACCGCACGCGCCAGCGTCAGCCGCTGCTGCCGGTACTCGTCGAGCACGTCGAGTCCCGCTACGACCACTTCCGCCAGCTTCTGCAACTCGCCGAGGAAGCGGCCGAGGGAGAGTCGTTCACGTTCGCCGGCACCAGCTACACACGCGTGCTGAGCGAAACCGACCGCAAGCTCAGCCGTCACACAGCACCGATCCCGCCGCGTCTGCGCAACAACGACAGCGGCGAGATGGTCCACATCGCCGCCGAAGAGGAAACCACCTTCTGGGACTGGGCAGCGGTGGAGACGCTGCGGCACTCCGGCGTCCGCGTCGAGGAGCTGTGCGAACTCACCCACCTGAGCATCCGCCAGTACCAGCGGCCCGGTGGCGAGGTCATCGCACTGCTGGTCATCGCACCTTCGAAGACCGACCGCGAACGCGTGATCCCGATGTCCGCCGAGCTCTTCCACGTGATCGCCTCGATCATCCGCCGACACGCTCGCACCGGCCGGCCGATCCCGCTCGTGACTCGCTACGACCCGCACGACAAGGTCTGGAGTCCGCCGATGCCGTTCCTGTTCCAGCGACAGAACGGCACGGTTCCCGCGGTCTTCAACGTCGGCACGATCCAGAAGATGATCGAGCGGCGCTGCCTCGCCCTCGCCGAAGTGCACCCCGGCTTCAAGGGACTGAAGTTCACCCCGCACGACTTCCGCCGGATCTTCATCACCGAACTCGTCAACAGCGGCCTGCCGATCCACATCGGCGCGGCCCTGCTCGGGCACCTGAATGTCCAGACCACTCGCGGCTACGTCGCGGTGTTCGACGAAGACGTCATCCGCCACTACCAGGAGCACCTGGAACACCGGCGCCAGATCCGTCCCACCGACGAATACCGGGACACCACCTCAGACGAGTGGACCGAGTTCGAGGAGCACTTCGACCGCCGCAAGGTCGAGCTCGGATCCTGCGGACGCCCCTACGGCACCCCTTGCCAGCACGAACACGCCTGCATCCGCTGCCCCATGCTCCACGTCAATCCCAAGATGCTCGCCCGGCTCTCCGAGCTCGAAGCCGACCTCCTGCAACGCAGGACGCAGGCCGAGACCGAAGGCTGGATCGGTGAGATCGAGGGCATCGACCTCACCCTCACCTTCCTCCGCGCGAAGCGCGACGAGACCCAACGCCGAGCCCAGCGACCAGCCGTCCACCTCGGCATCCCCGCACGCCGCCGTCCGCAGGAGTCCGAATGACGACCCCCAGACCGATGCCTCGAAGCAACGAGCTGTCACCGAAGGATGACGCTCACACCCCGTTCCTCGAAGATCTCCAGGAGCAGGTCGAACAGCACAAGCTCGCGATCACCGGCGGGCACGCGCTCTGCCAACCGCGTCCGAGCCTCGGCCGAGGAGTCCCAGTGCAAGGTGAACGGAGTCGTCGCGCCCCAGCCGCCTCTCAGACAGTCGTCCAGAGCGTCCAGGTTCCAGCCGAAGTACCCACCGGGGCCGTTGATGGCCTCACCGATCGCGCAGTAGAAGGTGTCCCTGTCATTGATGTGTCGGCCGTCCAAGGTGAACACCTGACCTGCAGGCGCATCGGGCTTCCCCCGGCGTTGGTACTCCCGGGACCACAGGGCCACCGACAGCCACGCGTGTCGGTCCTCGGGCGCGAGTTCGTGCCACATTCCGGTGTGGTTCAAGTGACCGCTGCGGATCAGCTCCCACAGTCGTTCCGCTCCGGGCAGGGCGTTCTCGCACCAGAGCGTCACCGTGAGGTCCACGAGGTCGGCGCTGCGGGCGGAGGGCTTGACGTCGATGACGGTGACCTCGTTGACAAAGTAGGACCCCATGGTGGCACCGTCACCGTCGAGGAGCTCGAACCAGGCGTTCCCCGCCACGGCACGACGACTGCCGACGTGGTCAACGCACCTCACTAGGCCGCCCTGCGGGAGGCAACCCGCAAGGTGCACTCGGCGCGCTCCTTCCTCCTCCGGCAGGGGCGTGAACAGCCCCTCGGCCTCGTGAGCGAAGCCCCAGAAATCGCTGTCGTCCTCATCCGAGGTCAGCGCGTACTTCTGCCCCTCGCCGCCCAGCCCCGATGTTCGCATCGCACCCCCATGAGAGCGCTGATCTTACCGACGTCGGGGATCTGCCCGGCGGCCGCCAGCGCCGTCACCACCCCTGACCCCATCCCATCCATCTCGGAGGCCCTTTGACGAGCCACATACCCGCCTTCACCCATGAGAGTGAAGTGCAGAGAAGCACTGGCGAGTACAAAATCAAACCGATCAAGAAGAAGGTCCGCGAACTCCTCGGATACCCCTACCCGCAGCGCATCCCGAAGGACGTTTTCGTCGAGCAGTGGATCGGCATTTCGACGGACGAATTCCATCGCGCCAAGGACGCCGACGTCCGCTACATGAAGAACGTCCATCCGTTGATCGAGATGGGCTGGTCCCGTAGCGACTGTGTCCGTTACCTGGCGTCGCTCGGCCTCGCGGACACACCGAAATCGTCGTGCCTGGGATGCCCCTTCCACGGCAACGCGCAATGGCGCCACATCCGCGACACGAGCCCCGAAGAATGGCAGGACGTCGTCGAATTCGACGCCGTGATCCGAAAGGGCAACGCCCGCGCCAACGCCACCGGCAACAAGCTGCTCGGCCAGGCGTTCCTTCATCGCTCACGCGTACCCCTCAGCGAGGCACCGATCGACCACGTCACCGCCGCCGAACGAGCAGCTCTCCAGGACGAGCCGGCGGACGTGTACGAGCTGGAGCACGGTGTGGCCGACGGGTGCTCGCCCTGGGCGTGCCGGGGTGATGTGGACGCGCCAGCACAGGACGACTTCGGGCTGACCTCTTGATCCTCGACCTCTTCGCCGGACCGGGCGGCTGGAGCCACGCCCTGGCCGTGCTGGGTGCTCGGGACGTCGGCCTGGAGTGGGACAAGTGGGCCTGCAAGACCCGTACTGCCGCAGGCCAGTTGACCATCCGGACGGACGTGGCCCTGTACCCGACGTGGCCGTGGGTCGGCCGAACGTGGGGACTGATCGCGAGCCCGCCGTGCCAAGCATGGTCGATGGCCGGCAAGCGCCTGGGGCTGGTGGACCAGCCGCTGGTGCACGAGGCGGTCGCCGACCTCGCCGTCGGCCGAGACACGCGTGACCGGCTCCTTGCCGCCTGCCAGGATGATCGCTCGCTTTTCGCGGCCGAACCGATGCGCTACCTCCACGCCCTGAACCTCGCCGGGGAGCCGGAATGGGTCGCCATGGAGGAAGTGCCGGACGTTCTGCCCCTGTGGAAGCAGTACGCGGCCACCCTGCGGTCCTGGGGATTCTCCGTATGGACCGGTATCCTCAACGCCGCCGACTACGGGGTACCGCAGACACGGCGGCGGGCAATCCTGCTCGCCTCCCGCGTCCGCACCGCCGAACCGCCCCCGCCAACCCACTCCCGAACGGCCGAACCCGAGTCGCTGTTCGGGCCGGGCCGCGCCCGCTGGGTCAGCATGGCGGAGGCTTTGGGCTGGGGCGCAACCGACCGGCCTGTCCCGACGGTCTGCGCCGGCGGTGGGCCTGGAGGCGGGCCCGAGCCGTTCCCCTCCGGCTCCCGCCAGGCTCTCGCTAACGCTCGCGACCGCGGCCACTGGCAGCCCCAGCACGCCGACACACATGTAGTGCTCGAACCCCAGACCCGCGGTGCGGGGTGGACCGCCCGGCACGGTGCGCGCGCCGCCACTCCTGCCCACGGGCCGGCGTCCACCTTCACCAGCAAGGCCACCCACTGGAAGTGGTCCCTGCGCAGCAACAACCAGGCCAATGCCACCGTCCGGCCGCTGGACGAGCCGGCAGGAACGCTGTTCTTCGGGCACCGCGCCAACGAGTGCACCTGGATCGCCGAGCCTGCCAGCACTCCACCGCACGAGGACGCACACCCCGCTCCCGAACCCATCCGGATCACCGCCCCGGAGGCCGGCATTCTGCAGAGCTTCCCCGCCGACTACCCCTGGCAGGGAAACAAGGGCCAGCAGTTCTCCCAGATCGGCAACGCCGTCCCCCCGCTGCTCGCCGCCCACCTCCTCGCACCGCACCTGCGCGTGCCCCTCAACCCCGACGACTTTGCTCTGGCTTCCTGATGCCCCGCACCCCCGACCTCGACGAGGACGATCTCGACCCCATCCCGCCGCCAGGGCCCGTGTTCTACGCGGAGCAGGCTCTCCTCGGCGCGCTCCTCCTGGAACCATGGCGACTCGACGACGTGACGGATATCGGCCCCGAGGCGTTCTCCACCGCAGTGCACGCCGCCGTGTTCGCCGCGATCCGCTCCCTGCCTGCCCCGGCCCCGGTTCAGCACGCCGAGAACGTGAAGTGGCTCGATGCCGTGCTCAGCTCCGCCCGCGAGCAGACCCGCGGGCTGAATGCCGCCTACCTCCACACTTTGATCCAGATGTGTCCGTGGCCGCGCCACGCGTCCGCCTACGCAGAGATGGTGGAGGCCGATCATGCCCACCGGACGCTGCGCACCCATGCCCAGCGCCTCGCCCAGACTGCGACGGACCCCACCCTGCCCCACCCCGTCGAGACGGCTCTGGCGGAAGCCGCCGCCCTCTCAGGTCTCCTGGAAGCACTCTCGGCCCGGTTCCGTCCTCATCCAAACTCGCTGCCGCGCACCCCCTCACTCGCGCCTGTGAATGCGCCCCAGGTCCACGAAGAAGCCATGGACGAGGAACGACTGCTGCTCGCCACGGCGACCGCGCACCCCGCCGAAGTGGAGCAGATGCGGTGGCTGACCGCGGACGACCTCACCCTCCCGCTCCACGCCGGTCTGTGGCGGTGTCTGACCTCCCTATCCCGGCGGGCGGCCCCCGTCGATCCGGTCACCGTGCTGTGGGAGGCCCAGCGAAACGGTCTCCTCACCGCCGGGGCGGAACCCGCCGACATCATCAGCCTCCTCACGGCCGGGGCCGGCTCCCCCCAGTACTGGGGCGAGCGCATCCTCCAGCGCGCCCTCCTGGCAACAGCCCACGAGACCGGACGCCGCATCGAGGCATACACCGACGACCCGGCGACCACCCCGTACCAGCTCGTCACCGGCAGCCGCCGCGCCCTGGCCGACCTCAACGCGCTCCGTACCCGCTGGCACCACGCCACCTCGCCAACCCCTCCCAGCAGCCGCCCTCCACGCCCCCAACTCTCGGCCCCACCCCGGGCCGGGCCACCGCGGACCGCCATGGCCACCTCCCGTATCCCCCGCTGACCCCGACCGCCGGTGGCCGAACCCGCAATCGGCCCGGCCACCGGCAGAAACGAGCGCCTCTTCATGACGCCGCCCGCCACCGACGCGCGCATCCGCCGCGACACCGACCCTACGAACAGCAACACCAAGCGCACCAGTTCTGCACCAACGACCGACGCCGAACGCCAGTCCGCCGATGTCTGCACCTCGCTCAACGCCGCCTCCGAGCCTGGACCAGCCGCGCCGACGCCGGAGACCGTGCCGACCTACGCCGCAGACCCCGGCGACCACGACACCATCCTGGGCCAGTTCCTCGATGTCCACGGAGACTGGGAGAAGTGGCGCACCTGGTCCGACGACACCACCCACGCCATCCATGAGTCTCAAACCCTGCGTGTCGAGCGCGTACATGAGGCCCATCCCAGCGAGAGCGCCTGGACCGTGGCCGCGTACGAGACGCCCGTCTCCGACCGCCTGTGGCACCTCACCATGACCGGCACCACGCCAGCACCCGTGCTCCAAACTCTGTTGGACAGCCTCGCCGACGGAGACGTCTGGGATACCGCCATCGGTAGCCCCGCCACCGAGAAGACTGTCACCCAGGCCACCCGCGCCCTCACCGACGCCGGCTGGCAGCACACCGTGGACGGACGCTGGATCCGCTGGGAGACCGCCCAGGGCGACGCGGGAGTCCAGTTCGACGCCTTCGCCGCCCAACAGACCGCCAGCGTCCTCTCCACCTGGACCCTGTGGGCCGGCCCCAGCATCAACCAGCCCACCTGGGCAATGAACGCCTCCGCCTGTACACCTGCCCCGTTGATCGCCAACCTCACCGGGGAACTCGCACACGGCATCGGCACACGCCAGCAGCGCCCGCAGCTCACCAGTACACCGCCCGCCGCCGCTCCAGTCCTCCCCAAAACACGGCCGAGCCCACGCCGCTGACTGGTGCTGACACGCCGGAGCCGCGCAGCTCACGATCACGCATGTGCCCCCTCGAACGGGCCCGTAAATCAGCTTGCGTACATGCGAGCGAGGCGCCGCCCCCGATCCGCACCGAAACCCTGGACATGATTCCGGATCCTTGAGTAGGCCGCATCGGAAGTCGGCGATACTGGTGCTTTGGTCATCCCTTGGCCGGGTTGCGAACGCCGTGCCGGGGACGGCCACAATCCGGCAATGACGGCGTTGGCGAAGGAGTCTGCCCAGGTGGCGACCGCTACGGAGCACCCGCAGGGATCAGCGAGCAGTACCGCGAGCGCGACAGCCCTTCCACCGATTCCGGAGCCTGGGCAGGTCGTCAAGGTGCGGGGCTCCACCTGGGCGGTGTCCGATGTCAGCAAGCAGGGTCTCCCCCGCAGCCCCGCCGACGAGGGTGTGCCGGGGCTCTCTCATGTGGTCAGCCTGCAGTCGCTGGACGAGGACCGGCTCGGGCAGGAGCTGACGGTGGTCTGGGAGCTGGAGGTCGGGCACACCGTCGCGCCGAATCAGGGACTACCGAAGACCGTACGGGCGGAGGCGTTCGACGATCCAAACACGCTCGCCGCGTTCGTGGACGCGGTCCGCTGGGGTGCGGTCACCTCGGCGGACGCGGACTCCTATCAGGCTCCCTTCCGGAGCGGCGCAAATGTGGAGGCGTACCAGCTGGTGCCGCTGAGCCGAGCCCTGCAGTCGTCGCGTACGAACCTGCTGCTCGCAGACGATGTCGGTCTGGGCAAGACCATCGAGGCCGGACTCGTCGTGCAGGAGCTGCTGCTGCGGCACCGTGCGCGATCCGTGGTGATCGTCTGCCCGCCGAGCCTGTCGTTGAAGTGGCAGGACGAGATGCGGGAGAAGTTCGGCCTCGACTTCGTCATCGTCAACAGTGAGCTGATGGCGAAAGTCCGGCGGAGCCACGGGCTAAACGCCAACCCGTTCCGGCTCTTCCCTCGCGTGATCGTGAGCATGGCATGGCTGCCGTCACTACGGGCGCAGCGTCTTCTGCGCGACGTGCTGGCCGATGTGCGCAACTCTGGGACGGCCAGGCGGTACGCGTTCGACGTATTGGTGGTCGACGAGGCGCACCATGTGGCGCCGGCCAGCCCGACGACGGCACCAGGGCAGCGCGGCTACGCAGTAGACAGTAAGCGGACCACGGCGACGATGAAGCTCGCGGAGGCATGCGAGCACCGGCTGTTCTTGAGCGCGACGCCGCACAACGGCTATTCGGAGTCGTTCACCGCCCTGTTGGAGATGATCGACGGCCGCCGGTTCACACGCGGCGCGAGCATCGACGAGCGCGCGCTCAAGGAGGTGATGGTGCGGTGGCTGAAGACCGATCTTCCGGACAAGGGGTTCAAGACCCGGAAGGTGGACACCCTCCCCTTCACACCGTCAGAGGAGGAGCAGCGGCAGTTCGCCCGGCTGGAGCGTCTGCTGACGGACAGCGCCCGGGCGAACGGCAAGGGATCGGGTGGCGACATAGTCGCGATGCTCTTGAAGAAGCGTTTCCTGTCCAGTCCGTGGTCGTTCGCCCGCACCCTTGAGCTCTACGAGGGTGCGGACGGCGGTGACCGGCAACTGCGGGTGGACGACGAAGACGAGTACTACACGGAGGTGCTGGGCAGCGGTCAGTCGGACGAAGAAGAGGGAGCGGCCGAACACCCCGAGTTCACCGCGCTGCGTCACTCCAAAGGCTCGGACCCCCTCGTCACAGCCACCCGCAGCGAGATCGCCTCGCTCATCGAGTGGGGGCGCCGGTATGAGCACAAGCCGGACTCCCGGCTCGAAGAACTGCTGACCTTCCTCGCCGCCGTCTGCCGGCCGGACGGCACCCACTGGACCAACGAACGCGTCGTGGTGTTCACGGAGTACGCGGCCACCCTCGAGTGGATCGAGCGCGTCCTGCGACAGCGCGGCTACAACGACGTACTGGAGGTCATCCAGGGCTCGACCCCGACTGAGGAGCGGGAGAAGATCCGTGCCCGGTTCACCGAAAGCCCGGACAAGCACCCGGTCCGCGTCCTGCTCGCCACCGACTCCGCGGGCGAGGGCATCGACCTGCAGACCCACTGCTACCGCCTGGTCAATTTCGACATCCCCTTCAACCCGTCCCGCCTGGAGCAGCGCATCGGCCGGATCGACCGGTACGGGCAGACGAAGCATCCGGAGATCTTCCACTTCGTGCCGGTCTCCGACTCCACGACGTACGAAGCGGACATGAAGTTCATGGGGATCATTGCGACCAAGGTCGGGCAGGCCACCGAGGACCTCGGCAAGGTCAACCAGGTCATCGACGCCGAGGTGCAGGAGCATTTCGCTCCCACCCGTATTGCGCGCAAGGCCCGGCTGACAGCGCCGGACGACGGCAACGAAGTGATCACCCGCGTGCTGGCCGGCGGGATGGAGCTGAACCGCCAGCTCACCCGGCTGTCGGAGACGTACCACGAGCGCAAGGCCGCCATGCACCTCACGCCCGCCAACGCCCGCCGGGTGGTGGACACCGCGCTCACCTTGACCTCACAGCCACCGCTCGTCGAGATCGGCGACGACCGCACCGAAGCGCAGGTCTTCGAGATCCCGAACCTCGACCGCTCCTGGCAGCCGGCCCTGCGCGGCCTGGACACCCGCCTGGAGCCGGGTGTCCCGCGTCCCATCTGCTTCGACGACCAAGCCGCTCAGAAGCGCACCGACCTGGTCCACATCCACCTCGGGCACGCCCTCATGCAGCGCGCCACCCGCACCCTGCGCTCCGCGCTGTTTAGCACGGACTCCCCGGTCCACCGGGTCACCGCCGTCGTCGCCCCCGGCCTTCCCGAGTCCTGTGTCGCCGCCGTCTCCCGGCTCGTCCTGGTCGGACGCGGCGGACTACGGCTCCACGAGGAGGTGTTCCTGACCGGCGTCCGGCTACGGGGGCAGGCCCTTGCCGAGTCCAAGGTCGAGCAGGTCCTTGACGAGACCCTCGACTCCGCAGATCTGCTCCTCGCTGATGAGAAGGTGCGTGCTCACCTCGCCGAGCAGTGGAACGACGACGGTGCCCGGTTGCGCACACGCCTGCTGACCGCAATGGAGCGCAAGAGCGCCAGCCGCCAGGAGAAGGTCACCGAGGCACTCACACAGCGCCGGGACTCCGACATCAAACGTGCCCATGAGATCTTCGGCGCCTTCCGGCTCAACCTGCGCGAGTCCCGTGACCGTCTGGAGCAGGCCATCCGCGCCGAGGAGGAGTTGCTGTTCACCGACGATCAGCAGAAACAGCGCCGCCGGGACTTGCACCACATGAACGAGCGCCTCGACAGCCTGGACGACGAGGAAGCGCGCGAGATCGCCTCGATCCAGGAGCGCTACAGCGACATCAGGCCCTATGTGTCCGCCGCTGCGGTCGTGTTCGCCCTCACCCCCGAAGACGCGAAGAACGGAATGGTCAAGGCATGAGCCGCCGCTACCCCCCGACCGCCGCCGACCTGCACCGCGCCTGGCTCGAACTCGTCGACGCGGACGGCCCGTTCCTCGCCGTCCCCGCCCTGGAGCGCGTCTACCCGCAGGGCATCCCTCAGCCCGACTCCCGCGCACTCGACGCCATCAAGGACGCCAAGCCTGCCTTCGAAAAGGCATGGGAGAACTGGGACGAGCACCCGGGCGACGACGCCGCCTTGGACCTGTACCGCGAGGCCCGCGACACCTGGGTCGACCTCGTCCTGCGCCAGGGTCTGCGCTGGGGCGCCTCCTACACCGTGCCCGCCCCGGCCGCCGCCGAGGTCCGCTCACCCGACTACGCCGTCACCGTGCGCGCCGACGGCGCCCTCGTCCACGGAGACACGACCGGGGCCCTCGTCCTGGTCACCGACCCCACGGACTCCCTGCGCGACCCGCTCACCGACGGCTGGTCGGCCAGCCCCATCGACCGCATGGAGGAGCTGCTGCGCGCCTCCGACGTCCCGATCGGCGTCGTCACCGACGGCCGCTGGTGGGCCATCGTCAGCGCCCGACCGCAGACCATGGTCGCCTCCGGCATCATCGACGCCCAGACCTGGATCGAAGAGCCTCAGACCCGCAACGCCTTCATCGAGCTCCTCCAGCGCCGCCGCCTGGTCGGCGGCAAACAGCAGGACCGGCTGACCGAACTCTTCGGCGAGTCCGTCACCGCCGCCGAGAAGATCACCGAAGCGCTCGGCACCCAGGTCCGCCGCGCCGTCGAACTCATCGTCCAGGCCCTTTCCGAAGGCGCCCTGGATGCACAGCGGCGGGGCGAGGCCGACCCGCTGCCGGCGGCGAGGGGCGAGGTCTACGAGGCCGCCGTCACCGTCATGATGCGCGTGGTCTTCCTCCTCTTCGCCGAAGAACGCGGACTGCTGCCGCAGAGCCGCCTCTTCGCGATGGGATACGGCATCAGCGACGAACTCGACCTCCTCGACGCCCGCGAGAAAGAGGAAGTCGAACTGGCCCTCGATGCCACGTTCCTGACCTGGCACCGGCTCCTGGCCACCTCTCAGGCCCTGTACCGGGGAGCGAGCTTCGAAGACCTGCGCTTGCCCGAGTACGGCGGCTCCCTCTTCGACCCGGCCCGCTTCCCCTTCCTCACCGCCTGTGACTCCCAGGACACCCTGGCCATCACAGTCAGCGACCGCGTCATGCTCGAAGTCCTGCGCGCTGTCCAGTTCGCCCAACTGCCTGGCGGAGCACGACGGATTTCCTTCCGCGACATCGACGTCGAACAGATCGGCTACATCTACGAGGGCCTGCTCGGCTACTCCTGCGAACCCGCCGAAGAGATCGTCGTCGGCCTCACCGGCAGCGCGGGATCCGAACCCGAGATCCCCCTCGCCACCCTGGAAGAACTCGCCCAGACCAAGCCGACCGAGGCCGCGCTGGCCGACGCGATCCTCGCCTGGATCAAGCAGCACCAGCCGGCCGCGAAGCCGTCCAGCAAGGCCGCCTTCACCAAGGCGCTGAAGGCGGGCGGCACCCTCGACGACACCGAGATCGCTCTGCGCGACGTCACCGATGACTCCGAACTGCGTGACCGGCTGCGTCCGTTCATCGGGATCATCCGCCGCGACCTGCGCAACCGACCGCTGGTGGTCGAGCCCGGCGGCGTGCTGCTGGTGGAGACCCCCTCGCGCGCCTCGGCCGGCGCGCACTACACCCCCCGCTCTCTGGCCGAGGAAGTCGTCCGGTACGCGCTGGAACCTCTCGTCTACTCGCCCGGACCGCACCAGACCGCGGACCAGGGCGCGTGGCGGCCCATCGACTCTGACCAGATCCTCGACCTGCGCATCGCCGACATCGCCTGCGGCTCGGGGGCATTTCTCGTAGCTGCGGCACGGTATCTCGCCAGCCGGCTTGTCGAGGCGTGGCGGCGCGAGAGGGTGGCGTACGGAAGGACCCCGCACGACCTGTACGTCCACGCGATAAGGACCGTCGTCGCAACCTGCCTGTACGGCGCCGACATCAATGGCATGGCCGTGGAGATGTGCAAACTGTCACTGTGGCTGGTGTCGCTGGACCCGAAGCTCCCGTTCTCATTCGTCGACGACAAGGTGCTCCACGGCAACGCCCTACTCGGGCTGACCGAAGCGGAGCAGCTGCGCCGCCTCCACATCGACCCTGCCGCGGCCGGTAACCAGTTCAGCATCTTCGCTCTGGACGTAGACGGCATCCTGGACCAGGCCAGCCGTCTGCGCCGTCAGCTCGCCACCGAGGTCGACGACAGGGATCCGCAGCGCTCGGCCGCCACGAAGCGCCGACAGTTCCGCCGGTACCAGGAGCTGACAACTCAGCTCACCGATGTCGCGGACGGGGTGATCGCGGCCGGACTGCGGTGGGGTGGCAAACCTGGCAAACAGTTGAAGGCAGCGTACGAGAATCTGCGCCTCGCGGTCGAGAAGGCGTACCCAGCCGATGGCGAGGATTCCGATCGCACGATGCTTGACGGCATCCAGGAGGCTGGGCTCACCCCGACGGTGACGACAGACTACGAGCGGTGGAAGCCGCTGCACTGGATCTTGGCAGTGCCGGACGTGATGGAGCGGGGTGGGTTTGACGCTGTCATTGGGAATCCGCCATTCCTGACTGGATCCGACATCTCGGGAGCCAATGGCGGAAACACCAAGGATTGGTTCGTTTACACGCTCGCTTGCGGGCAGCGAGGTAACGCCGATCTTGTCGCGTACTTCTTTCTCCGCGCCATGGAGATGATTACAGAAAGTGGATCACTCGGCCTTATCGCCACCAACAGTGTCGCTCAGGGCAAGAGTCGAGAAGTAGGTCTAGACAGGATGGTTGCTAACGGATTTACCATCACTCGCTCTATTCAGAGTCGGCCGTGGCCTGCAGTCGGCGCGAGTTTGGAGTATGCGGCAGTCTGGGGAACTCTCGATGAAGTCGCTGCAGATGCCTCCAGGGTGGCAGACGGCACCGAGGTCACGAGCATCACAACCTTGCTAGAGGCAGCAGGACGAGTGGAGGGCCCTCGCCTCAAGTTGGCGAGTAACTTGGGCATTGCATTCGAAGGGTGTAAGCCATCCGGTGCCGGATTCGTCATCACGGCAGAGGAGGCGAATGACTGGATTGCGCTCGACGAGCGAAATAAGGAGGTATTGTTTCCCTATTTTAACGGTGACGATCTTAATTCTCCTGCAGACGTTTCCACCTTCCGCTGGATCATCGATTTCAACGACCGCTCAGAGGAAGCGGCTAAGGCATTCGAGGCGCCCTATACTCACGCCCTTGGGTCAGTAAAGGTGCAGCGAGAAAAGGGTTCCACAGGGATGAGGGCAGCTCCTTGGTGGCTATTCGAGCGTTCTCGCCCGGCTATGAGGAAAGCAATTTCACGCTTTGATGAAGTGCTCGCAATGACGAAGCACTCGACCACGCTAATGCCTCGCCGAGTCCCTACTGTCAACCTATTCGGTAACGGTCTAGTCGTATTTGCGACGGATGATTTCGCGGATCAAGCCGTGCTGTCTTCAAGTCCGCATCAACTGTGGGCGATTAAATACGGGTCGGGATTGCGTAAAGACCCGCGCTATACAGCCTCTGATGTGTTTGAGACCTTCCCTCGGCCAGAGTCAACCGTCTTGCTGACTGAGATCGGTGAGACTCTAGAGACTGAGCGGCAGAGCATCATGTTGCGTCGCGATCTTGGTCTCACCAAGCTCTACAACCTAGTGAATGACCCCGGTATCAGCGATTCCGCTGACCCTGACGTGGCTCGTATTCGCGAGATTCATGTGAAGCTCGACCGGGCCGTCATGGCTGCCTACGGCTGGGACGACATTCCTTTGGAGCACGGCTTCCACACCTACCGTCAGATGCAACGCTGGACGGTGAGTCCTACCGCCCGGGTGGAGATCCTCGACCGCCTCCTCGAAGAGAACCATCGTCGCGCCGCTTCGCAGGGCGTTGTCACACTCATCGGCAACAATGAGGCCACCGAGGACGAGGAGGGCAACGAGTGAGCACCCCCCGGCGCGACGGCGCCCAGCCCGCAGCAACACCCGGCGTCCCCCAGCCCTCGGCCTACCGTCTCGCCCGCGAACCTAACGACCGTTCCTGGACCGCACGCGAGAACCTGGTCGACATCTTGGAGCGTGAGCTCCTCGGCCCGGCCAACGGTCCGGACGAGATCCTCGAAGGCGTCCCCGACTCGGCGTACCTGATCGGCCGGATCGCGCCCGTGCGGCTAACCGCCGGGCAGGACGACCCCGGCGAGGCAGGATCGGACGACGCCGCGACCGACGTGGGCGACGCCGTGGATGCCGCCGAGAGCCGGGGCGTACCGCTCACCGCCGTCGACGACAGCAGCGCCAGCTCGGATGAGGATGAGGTCGAGGATCAGCCGCAGAAGCGTGGGCTGATGATCCCGGCGTCAATGGGACTGCGCTGCCAGATCCCCGACGATCTGGACGAGTTCACGGTGACCGCCTCGTGGGGCACGTACGAGCCGGTGAAGGAGAAGCGCGGGGAGGGCACCGAAGACGGCGGGCACGAGGTCGCGGCGCCCGCTCCAGCTCTCCGTCGTTTTCAGCGCACCCCGCACGCCATCGCCAAGTCGATCAAAGTCGCCGATCTGAAGCCGTCCCGTACGACCGAGATCGTTCTCAAGGACAAGATCCTGCTCCGAGTGGATCGTTACGACGACCCCGAGCGTGGCTGCCGACTGATAGAGGTGGCGCTGTGCAACGACCGGGAGACGCCTCGCAAGATCCCGGTCGAGGCGTGGCTTTACCAGACCAAGTTGTCGGTGTCGGCCGGTGGCGCTGAAGTGTTCCTGCCGGTCAATGACGTACTTCTCGATACGCACGAGGAGTTGGACGACGAGCTGCGTCGCCTGCGGCTTCAGTACCGCAACCGTCTGGAGTTCGCCCACGGCCGGACCTGCTCGGTGGACTGGAAGGTAGCCGAGGGATCCCGCAGGGCCAGCGAGGTCTGGACGACGTGGCTGCCGGTGAGCGAGACGCCGCAGACGGCCGCCGAGGAGATCAGCTCAGCCCTTCTGGACATGCGCAAGCTCCAGGAGGCATCGACCGACGAGCTGCGGACGGGGCTTGAGCCAATCGTCGCGGGCTACACGGCCTGGCTGGACGGCGAGGAGCAGCGGGCCAAGACTCTCCCGGAGCATCTGCGGTCCGAGGGGCTGGACACGGTCTCCGATGCGCGCCGGGTGCAACACCAGCTTGAGGAGGGTCTGAAGCATCTTCTCGGGGACGAGGAGGCGTTGCGTTGCTTCCGGTTCATGAACCGGGTGATGGCTGATCAGCGTGTGCAGTCGCAGGTTGCGGAGCGGCGGGCGAGTCGGCCGGAGGAGAGCATCGACGAGGCTCGCGAGGTGATCCTCGCGGAGAAGGGGGCCTTGGCGCATTCGTGGCGTACCTTCCAGCTCGCCTTCATGCTCATGCAGTTGCCGTTGCTGTCCGATCCGGCGGCCGAGAAACGGTCGGGAAATCTAGCCAAGGCGCAGCTGCTGTTCTTCCCGACCGGTGGTGGTAAGACCGAGGCGTATCTGGGTCTTGCCGCGTACACGTTCGCGATTCGTCGCCGTCAGGGCGTCGTGGATGCCTTCGACGGTCCGCTGGACGGGCGGTCTGGGGTTGCCGTCCTGATGCGGTACACGCTGCGCCTGCTCACCGCCCAGCAGTTCCAGCGTGCCACCACCCTGGTGTGCGCGGCGGAGCTGGCGCGGCTCGATGATGTGGCGACGTGGGGGGACGAGCCGTTCCGGATCGGGCTGTGGGTCGGTACCGATGTGAGTCCGAAACGGTACGACGAGGCCGCCGAGCAGTTGCAGAAGGTCCATGGGGGCCGTGGCTATCGGCTGACGGTGCTGCAGATTCAGCGCTGCCCGTGGTGCGGGACGCGGGTCGAGGCGCGGGATGTGCGCACGGAGCCCGCGCTGCGCCGGGTGTACGTGTACTGCGGGGACGAGCTGGCCGACTGCCCGTTCGCCGACGGCCGCGAGGTCCCGGACGGGCTACCAGTGCTCACCGTCGATGAGGAGATCTACCGGCTCGCGCCGGCGTTCGTCATCGCCACCGTGGACAAGTTCGCCCGCCTGGCGCGGGAGGGCGAGGCCGCCTCGCTGTTCGGGTACGTCTCGCGGCGCTGTGAACGGCACGGCTTCGTGCATCCCGATTATCAGCAGTGCGACATCAAGGACGGCAGCAAGCATCCCAAGAAGGACGGCTGGCCGGCGGCCCCGGTTCACCCGGCCACGCGGCTGCGGCCCCCGGATCTGGTCATCCAGGACGAGTTGCACCTGATCACCGGAGCGCTCGGCACGACGGTGGGCCTGTTCGAGGTGGCCATCGATGTGATGACCGACTGGCGGACGAAGGACGGGCGTCCGGTGCGTCCGCTGCTTGTCGCCTCCACGGCCACCGCCCGTAACGCGTCGGAGCAGGTGCGTGCGCTGTACGGGCGCGACGTCACCATCTTCCCGCCACAGGTCCTGGACGCGGGGAGCACGTACTTCTCCAAGGAGATCCCGGTCTCCGAGAAGAACCCGGGGCGCCGGTACGTCGGGATCAGCACGACCGGGGTGCGCTTGACCACGGCGGAGATCCGGGTCGCTGAGGTCCTCCTGGCCGGCGGGCAGCTGCTTCTCGACCGCTCCGGCCGCGTGGCCGATCCGTACATGAGCCTGGTCGGCTACTTCAGCGCCACCCGTGAACTCGCTGGCATGGCACGGTACATGAGCGACGACATCCAGACCGCGCTCGCCAAGGGCCGCCCCTGGTCGAAGCTCCCCCGCCGCACCGGCACCGACTACGGTTCGTTGCACGTCGCCGAGCTGACCTCGCGCGTGGCCAGCGCGGACATCACCGCGACCCTGGACCAGATGGCGACGGCGTTCGATCCGGGCTTCGACTCCACCGCGGGCAAGCGCAACCGGCGCGCGCTGCGGGAGGCGAAGAAGCCGGAACCCTCGCGTGAAGTCAATCCGTACGACGTGGTCCTGGCCACCTCCATGCTCCAGGTGGGTGTGGACGTGGCTCGCCTTGGGCTGATGCTGGTGGTCGGGCAGCCGAAGAACACCGCGGAGTACATCCAGGCGTCCTCACGTGTGGGCCGTACAGCGGACCGGCCGGGTCTGGTGGTCGCGCTCGGGAACTGGGCGCGGCCGAGGGACCTCGCCCATTTCGAGCAGTTCCGTCACTACCACGAGACGTTCTACGCCCAGGTGGAGGCGCTGTCCGTGACCCCGTTCTCGGTGACCTCCCTGGAGCGCGGCCTGGACGGAGTGCTGGTCAGCGCCGCCCGCGTCCTGCAGGCCACCAAGGCCGGCCACGGCCACGGACTGTCGCCGGAGGACGGGGCGGCCCGTATCGAGGCCGAGCAGCACTTCGCCGGTGAACTCGTCGACGCCCTCGTACGTCGCGTCGCGCGGGCCGGCGACGAGGATGCCGCAGGCCGCGCCCGCCTGCGTCTGGAGAACCGGCTCGACCAATGGGGCAAGCGGCGTAAGCACCTCGTAGAGCTGCGCAAGTCCCTGGTGTACGAGAGGGTTCTGGACGACAGCCGGCACGACGCGCTGATGATGAGCGCGGAGAACGCCAAGGCGGGTATCGACACCCGGGACGCCGCGCCGTTCATCGTGGCGAACTCGATGCGCGAGGTGCAGCCGGAGATCAATCTCCTGGTGAGCCCGATCAAGGAACGACTGGTGTACCGCGCACCTGACCATGCCCCCCAGTGGAAGATGCCGGAGAACAATTCGTGAGTGACGAGACGCGCTTCGTCTACGACGTCGCCCACGCCGTCGACCCGCTGGGCGACCTGGAGCAGGAGGCGGAGAAAGCCACCAAGCACAACCGTGCCAAGGTTGGCTCGGCCCGCCCCTCCTCCCTGCTCTACACCTACGGTCCCGGCGCGATCATGGACTTGCCGCAGTTCACGATCATGCCCACCGGCCTGGACGACTGGGACCGCATCTGGCGGCGCCGCGACTCCGCGCCTCCGCAGATCCACGCCCCGCGCCTGCGTGACGTGGTCCGGATGATGCTGCGTTCGCCCGATGTCCAGCTGCGGCCGTATCCCTGGCAGCCGAAGAAGCACAGCCGGTCCGCCGAAGGCAACGACCTCGGAGTCCCGTCCCGGGTCTTCCCGCAGTGGCTGCGGTGCACGGGCTGCGACATGCTCGGACTGCTCACTCAGTTCGACTACCGCAACACGCACCCCTTCCGTACCGACCTGGCCGTCTTCGAGCACGCCAAGTGCACGGGCCGCGCGGGCGCCGGTCCACGCAAGCCGATGCGCCGCACCGCCATCCCGGCCCGGTATCTGCTGGCCTGCGTGGACGGACACCTGGACGAGTTCCCGTACGACCTGTGGGTGCACCGGGGGCAACCGTGCAGCAAGGCGGAGCTGCCCGTGCTGAAGATGGTCGACCGGACCGCCGGTAAGGGCGCCTCGGCGATCATCCACTGCGCGTCCTGCGACATGCGGCGGCCCATGAACGAGGCCCAGGGCGAGGCCGGCCGGGCGAAACTCCCACAGTGCCGCGGACGCCACCCTCACTTGGACGCCTTCGAGCCCAAGGGCTGCCGCAACGAGACCCGGCTGATGCTCGTCGGTGCCTCCAACCTGTGGTTCCCGGCCACCCAATCGATCATCGTGATGCCGGAATCCCAGGAGGAGGAGGCCAGCGACCTGGCCGACCGGGTCCGCACCGCCCTCGGCGACAAGCTCGCCAAGTACCGCGACAACCTCGACCTGATCAGGGACCTGCTGGACGACCGCGTCGACGTCACCGGCCTGTCCGACCACAACCTGGAGCAGGTCCTTCAAGCCGCCTCCGCACCCACCGACACCCCGGAGGAACAGGAGGAGAAGCTCCGCGACTGGGACCCGGTCGACCTCCTCGTCCCCGAATGGCGTTACCTGCTGCGGGACATCGTCGGCACCCGCGTCGAGGACCCCAAGAGCGGACTCACCCTCGCCACCCGCGATCGGGGCGACGCCCTGCAGCCGGAGATCACCCGTGTGCTCGCGGTCGAACGCCTCCGCAAGGTGAATGCCCTGGTCGGCTTCACCCGCATCGACGACATGGACCGCGTCGGCGACCTCCCCCGGCGCTTGGCCCCACTGACCCGTACGTCCCGGCCGGCCTGGACCGTAGCCACCGAGGACCGGGGCGAAGGCATCTTCCTCCAACTCGACGAGAACGCCGTCGCCGCATGGGAGAAGCGCGTGCTGGACACCGACCTGTGGAAGCTCCACCGCGAGGCGCACGACAGAAACTTCAGGCGCCGTTTCTCCGAGACCGCCGACCAGGTCGATCCCGAAACCCGCCTGAAGCCCCCGCGCTACTGGCTCGTCCACACCCTTGCCCACATCCTCATCCGCGAACTCGCCCTGACCTGCGGCTACTCGGCAGCCAGCCTCAGCGAACGCCTCTACGCCTGGCCTGCCGCCGAAGGCCGCGACCCCGCGGCCGGCCTCCTCATCTGCACCACCGCCTCCGACAGCGACGGCACCCTCGGCGGCCTGGTCCAGCTCAGCGAGCCAACGCGCCTCCAGCGGGTCGTCGCCAGTGCTCTGCGTAAGGCCGCGCGCTGCTCCTCCGACCCCATCTGCTCCAAGCGCACCCCGCAGGATCCCGAGGACTTCCTCCACGGCGCCGCCTGCCACTGCTGCGTCATGGCCTCGGAGACCTCCTGCGAGCGCGCCAACCGCTTCCTCGACCGCCGTTTTCTCCTCGACCTGCCCGGCAGCGACCTCGGTTTCTTCCAGATCCATGAGTGACGCGGACGCGCCACGGCAGCTCGGCCGGCTCCTGACCGGAACCGAGGCCAAGGACATAGCGGACCGCCTGGCCGACGGCGACACCTTGACCACCGCCCTCAAGGCCGTCGCGGTCGGCCAGCGGGCAGAGGTCCGGCGCCTGCTGGAGGCCGTCGGCGGCGGTCCCGGAGCGGCACCCCAACAGATCCTGGTTCTGCGGGCGATCGAGGGGGCACGAGCACTTCCGACTACCCTGTCACCGCTGTGGACCATGCCCGGACACCTCGCCCAGAGCGGACCGCTCACTACCTCCGTGACCCGCCTCGTGGACAGCGCCCGCCACGCAATCACTTGCTCGACCTTCAACTTCCAGCGCAGCTCGGCGCTCTGGACGTCACTACGGAAGGCCGCACAGCGCGAAGGCGTCGCCGTCCGCGTCTACATGGACACCCACGCCGCCGACGGCAACAGCGGCCAGCATCGGGCCCCAACGACCGCAGAAGTCGCCGCGCACCTGGCGCCGGCCGAGGTGTGGCGAACCAAGAAGTTCGACGGCGTGCACGTCCGCAACCATGCCAAGTTCCTCGCCGTCGACCGCCATCTGCTGCTTGTGACCAGCGCGAACTTCTCCTGGAGCGCCGAGAACAATAACGTCGAGTTCGGCGTTCTCATCGACAGCCCCAACCTCACCGAAGCCGTCGAACGCGAGCTGCGGGAGACGGAGAACTCTCTGTATGAGCGGCTGTGACTTGGTGCCCCGCCAGCCCAATCCCGGAAGAACAACTGACGTGAGCGCCCTTCGCTCCCCAAGACACCGGCCCTATTGCTGATCGACGTGGAGAACATGAACGGCGCGAACGCCCAGCCCACCACCGCGGTCCCACGGCTGGACCCCTGCTGCACCGCGCTGGCAGCACCGGCCGCGTGATCGCCGTCTGCGTCGCCCCCGTATCCACGACAGCGTCACGGACCCGCCACGGCAGCGCGGTGTCGACCTGTCGGCCCCGAGCCCGGGCGGTGGCCTTTCAGGAGAGCTTACTTCCAAGGCAGTTCTGTCGCCCGACCGGTGCTAATCTCCAGGCCGCGACAAGGGCCGCGTTGGCCTGCGGATTCGTAGGCATTACTCCCCCAGCCAGCCGAGCAGCGTGGTTCGCATCTTCTCCAGCTCTTCGACGGTCGCCTTCGCACGCTTCGGGTGACCCGCCCGCAGAAGATCGACGTTGATGTCCTTCGGAGGACGGCCGCGGCGAAACGAGACCTTCCGCGCAAGGCTCTCGACTTCCTGCCGGAGCAGTTTCTCTCGCCGGTAGTGCGGGATCTCCATCGCGTTAATGGGAACAGCAGTAGGCGGCTCTTGGGCGGCTGCCACCGTCTCGGCCTGTGCGGTCTGGGCGCGCAGCAGTGGCACCAGGTTGGCCGCAAATGTCCTGGGGATGCCGAGCTCTTGAGCCTTCAGTTGAGCGGCGGCCAGTTCCTCCGCTGATACTTCGTCGCCGCGGAGGATGGCGCGGTCGAACACGGACTCTGACGCCGAAAGGGGGGTGCGGAAGTCGAGCATGCCCTGGCCCGGACTCCCGCCACCTTCCTGCTGAGCCTTCTCGTCCTCCAGAGCCGCGATCTCCAACTGGTGGCGCAGCTCCTCCTCGATCTCACGTGCGTGTCGCATGAGTTCGGGAACGGCGGGGATCAGCAGCCGGGCGTTGATCTCTTCGTCCGGGCGGGTGCGGACGAAGCGACCGACGACCTGCCGGTAGAATAGCGGGGTCTGCGTCTTGGACGCGTAGACCCCTACCGCAAGTCGCGGAATGTCGACGCCTTCCGAGATCATCTTGACTGCGACGATCCATCGTCCGGTGCCCCTGCGGAACTGGTCGATCTGTGCTTTGGCGATACGGCTGCCCGGATCGCTCTTCGGGTCGGATACGACGACGGGCGGCCGAGTTCCGGTGATCTTCTCCAGTAGATCCGCGTAGCCCTTCGCGTGCCATTGCCGCTCGGCGACGACCAAGCCAGCAGCGTCGCGTACATCCTCCCGCAGCTCCCGGAGCATCTCGTCGGCCTGCGCGAGGATCGACGGCATCCAGGCGTACTTCGGTTCGTAGACGGTGTCGAGCGCAGCCGAGACGTCCTCTTCCGGCATGTTGGCGCCGAGTTTGGCGGTGAACTCGACGCTGACGTCCGACTTGCCGTTCTCTTCGAACGTTGTGCGCCTGAGCCGAGCAGGGTCCGTCCACCGCGCTTCGCCGTCGTAGGCGTGGAACTCGATGCGCCGGCAGACCCCGTCGGCGACTGCGGCGCCGTACTCGTAGGCGTAGTCAACAGCGACCGTCCCATTGTTGTCGTACCGCACGAAGGGGATGGGCGATGTCGCGTCGCGCCTCCAGGGTGTTCCGGTGAGGCAGAGCCGGTGCACAGCAGGCTCGACGGCGAGCTGGAGGGCATCACCCCACGATTTATTGTCACCGGCGTGGTGGATCTCGTCGAGGATGACGAAGGTCGGCCTCCGCATCGCATGCCGCATCAGGCTCCCGCCGGTACCGAGCAGCTGCTGGTACGTGACGACGGTGCCAACGTAGTCAGTCTTGTTGTAGCCGTCGCTGTCACCGGGCGGTACCGGGTAAAGCTTCAGCCCAGCCGCGGCGGCTTCGTCGGCCCACTGGGTCCGCAGGTTGTCCGAAGGGGCTACGACCGCCACTCGTTCGACAACGCCCTGCTGCATGAGCTCCTTGGCAAGGTGCAGGGAGAACTTTGTCTTCCCTGCGCCGGGCGTCGCCGAGACGAGGAAATTCTTGGAGTTGGCTGCGTAGAACGCGTCTACGGCGCGGCGCTGCCACTGGCGAAGCTGCATGGGCGGCTTGGAACCTTTCCCTAGATTGCACGGCGGGCAGAGGGCTTGTCCGTTGAGGACGTCGGTGGGTCCACCGGTCGAGTACGGGGTGACGTGATCCCCGTGCCATCCGGCTTCAAGAGGGACGCCGCATCTTGAGCAGTGGCCGTCCGCGGCCAGGTAGAGCGCCACGCGCTCGGACGAATTGAACCGGCGCCGAGGGGCGTCTGAGGGTACAGCAGGCATACAAGAACCGCCTCTTGGGCCAGTTGACCAGATACTCACATGATATTCACCAACTCAGACAGTCGTGGCGCAATACGGGGGAAGTTCCGACCTCGCCGGTCTTTACTGCCCAGTAGCGGACCATTCGACTAGTACTCCAGCTCCGGGGAATCGACACCGATCCGGCCGTCGTGCCTGTGAACCGCCCCAGGTCATCACCACAATCTGAGATCTCTACCGAACCCGGGGTGCCTCTGTGTCTTGTCAAGCCCCTTGCACGGGGAGTGACTTGGTCCTTCGCTCGTCGGCGATCATGACGCGCCAGACATGGTCCGCCAGTCGGCGTTTCAGGCACCGCTTCGCTTCCTTCGGCGTCTTACCCTCGGAGAGTTTCCGCTGGTAGTAGGCGTGTCCGGATGATTTCGGCATCCGTATCTGCACGACCGCGATGGTGTGGAGGACGGAGTTGAGCTGGCGGTCGCCGGAGCGGGAGAGCCGGTGGCGGGCCTTGTCCGCGCTGGCGATCTCCACCGGGGCAGCACCGGCGTAGTTCGCGAACGCCGCCGAGGTGGGGAAGCGGTGAACCCGTCGGGTGCGGCCGATCAGCCGAGCGGCCATGACCGGCCCGACACCCGGGGTGTCCATCAGTGTGCTGCTCGATGCCTCCACGAGGCTCTGCATCCGGGCGGCATTGTCCGCGAGCTGCTTGTCCAGTTTCCGGATCTCGGCGACCAGGTCCCAGGCGATGTCCTTGCGGACGGTCTCAACATCGCCGGCGGGACGGACCGACCGCAGCAGCCTGGCGGCCAGGTCCGCGGACAGCTGGGTCGGGGCGCCGCCGGGCAGCAGGTCACGCAGCAGCGCGTGGAGCTGGTTGACCGTGCGGACCCGGGCCTGGGCCAGGTTCACACGCCGTTCGTCCAGGAGAGCCAGCGCCGTGGTGTGGTCCTCGGGCTCGACGTCCCGTCCGTCTCCCTGCAGACAGGCGACGGTGGCTGCGGCCGCGGCGTCGATCTGGTCGTTCTTGCGCCGCCCACCGCGGGAGAGTTCGCGCACCCGGCTGGTCGCCGCGGCAGGGATATCGACGACGCTCTCGCCGCGGGCGATGAGCCACTGAGCAAGATGCCGGCCCAGTCCGTTGGCGTTCTCCACCGCCCACTTGCGCTGCGGCCATCGCTTGGCCCAGGCCAGCAGCCGCCGGTAATCCGTCAGGCTCGCCTCGATCCGCATCGACCCGGCCTGCAGGTTCGATTCCGGCTCGACGGCGGTGGCGGTGTGGGTGGACTTGTGTGGATCGACACCGAGCAATATCACGACAACGTTCCTCACCGTCGGACGACAGGGCAGCCGCGGCCGACACGCCGACTTCCGGAACCAGACGACCGGGACACGCCTCTGTTGAGTCAGCCCGCGGACGGACACCGGACCGGCGACATACCCCGGGAGAGCCGGCCACGAAGAGCGGCAGACGGTCCACGAGTCACCCGGCCCGGTGTCCTACGGCACGCTACGAGCGGCCAACCCGACCGCGTCCCGCTTCCCCCATATAAGTCGGCGGTTCACTATGTGGGTGAGGGTGGGTTTTGGGCGAGGCGGAGGCGGTGGCCTTCTGCTGTGTCGCCGAAGTCGCGTTCGTCGTCGTCACGGAAGCGTTTGTAGAACCACTCTGGTACTCGGGTGGTGTCCAGGCGGGTGCGGAGTATGCCGTCCTGCACGTCCCGTGCGACGTTCCGCAGGCGGTGCCATTCGTCCTCGGGGACGGGGCCGGGACGTCCTTTGTGTAGCTCGGTGTTGACGACCTTGGTGAGTCGGTCGCGTTCGTCGGCCACCTTGCGTTGGCCGGACCAGATCTCGTAAGCGATCTGGTAAGCCGCCAAGGACGGGACGAAGAAGCTGAGGAGCGTGTCGCCCAGAGTCGCGTCCGCGACCACCAGACCGGCCACAAGGCCGATGGTGGTCCACAGGATCGCGGTGGCGACGATGAGGTGGCTATAGCGGCGGCGGAGGCGGGCGTCCCAGGCGAGGTTCTGTTCCTGGGCGATGAACACGTCGTAGGGGTGGTGGACATCGTGGGTGGGGTCGTACCAGCCGTCGGTGATGCGCTTGTCCTTCGCGCCGCCGTGGGGGAGCTTGCGCGCGAGACGACGGACGTCGGGTTCAGGGATGGGATCGCCTGCAACGGTGGCGCGCCACGGCAAGTGGAACAGGGCGTTGTCGAACATCTCCTGGAGCAGGGCGCCTTGGCGTGCGGTGTTACCGGCGAGGCCCTTGAGGAGGAAAGCGGAGACGACGAACCAGAAGAATCCGATGATCGAGACGGCTGTCCGGCCGTGGCCGATCAATGTGATCAGGACACCGGCGGCGGCGAGCGCGACGGCGGCGGTGACGCGCACGGCTTCGAGAAGTTGGCCGCGTTGGTGGCTTGCCGACGCGGCGCGCTGGAGGAGCAGCATGTTGTCGTCGAGTTGCCGCTCGTGGATGGCCCGAGGCGGGATCCCGTGGACGCCGTCGGGGTCGGTGGAGAGGTTCATGGCTTGGTCATCCGGTTCCCGAACAGTTTCTTCCACTCGTCGTAGGCGGCGCGTTCCTGGTCCTCGTCCTCCAGGTCGACCGCCCGTTCTGCGATGGTGCGGGCCTGGTTGAGCGCGTTGGCCGCGGCGAGCTTCTGGGTCGCGTTCATGACGGCGTTGACGTCACCGCCCAGGCCGGCGGGGTCAGGCCATTCGTCGCCGATGCGTTCGGCGGCGGTGGCCAGGAACGACACGATTTCGTCCTGGTAGCTCCCGATCGGCGGTTTCACCAGTGACTGGGCCATGACCTCCAGCAGGAAGGAGGGCGACACGGGCTCGCCGAGTTCGCGGTTGATGCCCTTGACCATCTTGACGAAGGGTACGTACTTGCCGTCGCAGTCGGCGTTCTTGGCGATGCTCAGCTCGTGGTGGCGTTTGGGGTTGGTCGCGATCCAGTCGCCTGCCGAGGGGTCGGGGATGTAGTAACCGCCGTCGTCTCGCTTGAAGGCGGGGACCACGTCGATCGACATGACCTCGTCGTCGGGGCCGTAGGGGATGACGACGGCCATGCCGTCGCGGGCGGCGGCGCTCCACTTCTGACGGAGCAGGGTCTCCAGGGTGTTGATCACTTGGATGGGGGCCTGATCGCGGAAGCCGGCCTGGGAGCCGTCGGCGTCGAGGACCACGAAGATGTCGATGTCCTTGAGCTTCTTCGTCTTGGTGTCGCGCCGGTAGCTGCCGGTGAGGAAGTCGTCGGCGAGGTCCCAGTGCGACCGGACGAAGTCGCGGATGGCCTCGTGCCGTGCCTTCGCCAGGTTCTGCTCGGTCTGGGTGATCTCCAGGTTGTGCTTGAGCTTGGTGAAGGCGTCGTCGATGTATCCCATGGTGGTGTGTCCCTGCTCGTGGTCTCAGTTGTGGTAGTACCGCATGCCGGTCGAGGCGTGCGGGGCGGAGCCAAGGGTGCCGAAGGTGATGCCGCGCAGGCCGTCGGTGCTCGCCCGCTGGCCGGGGCCCCAACCCGGTTGCGGGGTGCGGGGCCCGTTGAAGGTGCAGAACAGCCGGTAGGTGGTGCCCGTGGGCACCCGGTCGAACTTGGCCCGGAACCGGGCGGCTCGTGCACGGGAGGCGGTGAACTCGGCGTTGCCGTCGCCGGAGGTGGTGTAGGACACCGGGAACTCGATCACCGGTGCCACGGCGCCCGAGGGCTGGTGGCACTCGAGGACGACCGTGTCGAGGGAGCTCTCCTCGATCCACGCCTTGATCGCGTTCTCGTTCTGCACCCAGTCGCGGTGCAGCCGGTCCATGTTGATCCCCAGGTCGGCGAGGATGTCGGTGATGGTGCCGAGGATGACGTCGGTCAGGTGTGTGGCGGTGTGGGTCCGGGTGTAGCTGTAGGTGTACGTGGAGGTCATCGCTGAGTCACCGCCCGTCGCAGGGCCTCACGGTCGATCAGCGGACCGGAGTGGGCAGCCTTCGTCTCCGGAGCGGGCGGGACAGCGTCGGACAACCGGGCGTGACCGTCGGCGGCTGCCTTCACCAACTCCTGGAGCGGGACCGGGGACGGCAAGTGGATCGTGAACTCGTCGGCGCCCGCCGCGCCGGGGACGGGGTTGAGGTTCTCCTCCAACCTCAGCGCCGCCGTGCCGGACACCGTCGTGATCTCGCAATGCACCTTGCCGGCCACCAGGGTGATCGGGTGCTGCTGCAGGTACCCTCCCGCGATCAGCGTCCGCCCGACCGCCTCGGCCACCGACATCGCCTGCACCGCCTCGTCGCGGGACAGCGCCGAGGACTGCGCCACGGTGTCCGCCACAAGGTCCGCGATCACCAACCAGGTTCCGCTGGCGCTGCGCACGGGAGAGGCCGCCACCTGCCTAGTGCGCCGCACGGGACACCTCCGGCTGGCCCGTCTCCGCGACGGCGTTGCGCACCGCGGCGGCCAGGTCTTCTTCGGTGAGGCGGCCGGGGTCCAGCACCGTGTCCAGCCGCTGAGCCAGGGCTTCGAAGACCACCTTGCGCGCACGGCGACCGTCCAACCCCTGAGCCCCCTCGGCGATGCGGTCCATTGCCGAGGAGCGCGCCAGCTCACCCAAGGCCGGGTACTTGCCGGCCAGCGTCAGCAGCGTGGAGGCCAGGATCTCCCGCAGCGCCTCCGGCTCGGGGAGCGGGACAAGGATGGCGGCGTCGGAGCGGGAGAGGAACGCTTCGTCCAGGGCGGTGGTGAAGTTGCTGGTCGCGACGAAGAACAGGTGCGGGTGCTCGGCGGCGTTGAAATCCAAGGCGGTGAGAACAGCGTCGGTGGCGCGGTGGACATCGGCCGGGTTGGCGGCCAACGACGCCGCCGAACGGGCGACCGCCATCGACTCGACCTCGTCGAGGATCACCACGGTCGGCACGCCATCCGACGCGAGACCCGGCACGTACTCGCCGAGCAGCTTGCTGACCCGCTGCTGCGACTGCCCATGCTCGGCGCTCATCAGCCCGTGCGGGTTGATCTCGATCCGCCGGACTGCGCCTCCGCCGACGTAGCGGGCGACCTGCGCCGGCAGACCCCGTGCCAGGGTGGTCTTGCCGGTGCCGGGAGGACCGTAGAGCGTGCACAAACCATGCAACGCCGTCACCGCGAACGGCACGTCAGGCCGCACCAGCAGCGACAACACAGCCTGGTTGCGCAGCCGCTCCTTGATCTCCTTCGGTACCACGATGGCGTCCCACAACGCGGCCTCCGCCGAGTCGGCGGTGATCACCTGGTCCGACAACACGCACTCTTGAACCTTCATCCCGTCAACTCCGTCTCCACGCACGGCAGATAGCCTCAGATTTGGACATCATCTTCTCGTTGGCGGGAACGGTACACGACAGGGCGGACGTTCGAATCAGAACACTCCGCTCGGGTGTGTCCTGCCGGAGGCTGTGTTATTGACCGCTCGGTAACCAAGGTGCGCCTAAGATGCGTGCGGAGCATCAAGATCGAAAATCGTCCGCTCTGACTCGGTGGACGTCGACTGGCGTGGAGGCGAGCGAAGTGAGCGACCCGCAACTGGACCCCGGCGACATCGCAGCCCTGTTCGATCGCGCCCGACTGCGGATGGCACGCGAACTCCGCGGGCTCACCCAGGTGCAGCTGGCCCGGGAAGTCGGCTCCGTCACCGCAGCCTCTATCAGCCAGTTCGAGAACGGACACACCAGGCCCGCCACAGCGACGCTTCGCCGGCTCGCAGTTGCGTTGCGGGTGCCCCTATCATTCTTCGCCGCTCCAGCCCGCCCCCCTGCTCGAGATCAGGTCAACGGTTTCTTCCGCAGCCTTCGATCCACCTCCCCCCGAGATCGCCAACAAGCACTCGCCTACGTGCACCTCGCGCGGGAACTCGCACTTGAGCTCGAAAAACACGTCGCGTTGCCCGACCTCAACCTGCCGCGCGTCCCAATCGACGGAGGACAGCCTCTTCAGTCCGCCGATATCGAACAAGCGGCAGCCCAGGTCCGCGAGCACTGGAACGTCCCACGCGGTCCAATTAAAGATGCTGTGCGACTGCTGGAGATGAACGGGATTATCGTCGTCCGCTTCCGAGTCAACATGGAAAAGGTCGACGCATTCTGTGTCGACTTCCCCGACAGGCCCGTCGTTACTCTCGGGGCCGACAAGGGCCTGCGTGACCGCTCCCGCTTCGACGCGGCTCACGAACTAGGCCACCTGGTCCTACATCGCGTCACTGGAAAAATTGGCGACAAGGCCACTGAGAGGCAAGCCCATGAGTTCGCCGCTGCGTTCCTCATGCCGGCCGACGACATCAAATCCGAACTTCCGGAACGGCTCGACTGGCCTGCATTTCTGCACTTGAAGGCAAAATGGCACGTCTCGCTAGCTGCCCTCCTGATGAGGGCAAAAACGCTCGGCATCATGAGCGAACACACCTTCGCACAGGGATGGAAATCCTTGTCCGTCCGAGGTTGGCGGAAAGTAGAGCCAGGCCCCTTGGGAAATCCGGAGACCCCGGTACTCCTGCAACGCGCACTAGAACTCATGGAAACAACTGGCATCTCCTTCGCCGATTTCATCAATCGTTCCGGACTACCGGAAGCCGACATTCGAACCCTGCTAAGCCGGGATATCAGCGAACGACCCCGCGTGGAGATCTGACCTACCTCAACCGGTCACCCCAGTACCCGAGGACATAAACTCACCCCGGAAGGCTGCGGCACGCGAACAGGCCCGGCACGAGAAGAAGAACGCCAAGGTCGCGGCCAAGGGCCGAAAGGCGAGCTGCAAGAGCGCCCGAAGGCCCTTGTGTACGTGTTCCTGCCGGGCAAAAACCATGGCGGAGGAGGGTGGATGACCGGCTGGTCGGTGGCCGGCGAGTTCGGGTCCATGGCCAAGGGCGCCCCCTGGCACTGGATCGTGGCCAGTACGGCTTGAAACGTGCCGGTCGGGCAGGTGGGCACCGTCATGGTGACCGTCTCGCGCACAGTCAATCTTGTCTCTTCTGCTGCCCGGCGTCCCCGGTGCCCGCCCCCTCACGTCGACCACAGCCTCCGTCGTGCACCAATACCGTCAGAACGCGCGAGAGCTGTTCGCCGCCCGGAACTCCGGCATGAGCGAGCAGCAGATGGTGCCTCGCCCGTGCACTGGGGCACACCTGTTTCCGGGACGGAGGCAGGTGTGCCCACGGCCTTGGCTCGCCTTCACCGACATGGGAGTTCGCCGTCCTCTCCATCGCCCGAGCAGGGCGCGAGCACGCCGGTACAGCCTGCCGAGCTGGTCGCGTACGTGAGGGTCCTTGGCCGCAGCATGCAACGGATCAATGTCAGTGGCGGGTGGCAGCATCGGGCGCATGACGGACACCACGACATTCGACTGGCGGCCCTTCCTGCTCAGGTGGAGCGGGGAGTGGGCTGATTCCCTGCCGGACGGTGAGACGCGGGGTCAGGACGACGAGGCCGCCCGGCAGGCGCGGTGGCTGGGGTTCCCGCCCGCGTCCGAGGAGCGGATCGCCGCCATGGAGGAGCGCCTCGGCCGACGGATGCCCCCGTCGTACCGGGAGTTCCTCAAGGTCAGCGACGGGTGGCGGCACGCGGGCGGGTTCGTGTGGCTGCTGGCGGGGGCCGAGGACGCACGCTGGCACGACGACGAGTCGGGACTCGCGGACATCTTCGAGGAGGACCTGGACGAGGACGCCGGGCCCGAGGAGTGGCGGGAGGCGGACCTCTGGCGGCGCGGGCTGCAGCTCGACGTGGAGTCCGACGCCACCTACGTCTTGATGGATCCCGAGGACGTGGACGAGGACGGTGAGTGGGCCGTGTACACGTGGGCGGGCTGGCGGGCCGCGCCACCGGAGCGGCACGCGAGCTTCCTCGAGTTCATGCGGAACATGTACCGGGGGTTCCACAGTCTGCGGGCGCGCCGGGGCGACGGGGAGCCGGTGTTCGTCAACGACACGACGCGAAAGCTGGACTCCCTGGTGGAGGAGGCCCGGCTGGAGGCGCTGCGCGGCGGCTGGGAACGGGCCGTAAAGGCGCTGGACGAGGCCAAGGGGTACGGCAGGCCGCGGGCCGCCGGGCTGGGCGACCAGATACGCCGCCTGCTCGGACAGACCTCCATGGTGTACTACGACGGCCTGGTGACGGACCCGCGGTATGCGCCCGAGTTGCTGCCGGCGCTGGTGGCCGAGCGCGCGGCGCACTCGTACTGGGACGACTCCACGCTGAGGTCCCGTCTGCGGGGCGCCGACGACGACCTGGTGGCGCTGGCTTACGCGATGTTGGATCAGGTGCGCAGCGGCACGTACCGGTACACGGCGGCCGGACCGTTCGGAGAGGCGGTGGAGCGAGCGTGGGAGCTGGCGCGGTGGGCGGACACCGACGGTGCCTGGCGGACGCTGATGAACGCTCTGCACCTGTGGGAGCCACTGGGACCGGACCACCTGGTGCCGCTGGGGTGGGTGGCCGACCCGGTGCTCGGGCCGCTGCTGACCCCCCAGCGGGGCCGCGAGCTGCTGTCCGCTCCCCGGGGCGGGCAGGCGGGTGAGGCACCGGAGCCGACGGCCGGGCTCGATCCGGGCGGCTTGGCGTGGCTCGCGGAGCCGGACCCGGGCGGCCACCGCACGTGCTACCGGTTCGTCCTGGTGGAGGGGGCGGAGCCGAAGGAACTGCCCGGACGTCTCGCGGACGGGGACGGCACCGTGCTGAACGAACCCATGACCTTCTGGGAGGCGCGCCACAGGTCGCTGCGCAACCGCAGGGAGTTCTCGTCCTACGACGACAGGGCTCTCATGGCGGTCGGCCGGGCCGGTACCGGTTGGAGCTTCGCCTTCGACGGCGACCCCGCCCCGTTCGATCGGCGGCGGTTCGTCTCCCCGGCCGCGGCCGCCGGCGCGGGCACCCGTGCGGTGGTGGTGTGGAGCGGCCTGAGGACACGGCACGAGGAACCGTTCTTCCACCTTTCGGTGGCGCGCGACGGTGCCGAGCAGTACGCGTTCACGTACGCGGACGGAGAGATCCAGAAAAGCGGGGAGATACCACGGGCACTGGACCCGAGCCGGTTCTTCGGCGCCCCGAAGGACGGCGCCGAGGTGGAACGGTCGCTGCTGGAAGCGGCGAGCGGGGAGTTCGGCGCCCACCTGCCGCGTCACGCCATCGTGAACGGGCGGCTGCACACGTTCACCACCCGCTCCTGGACACGGCCGCCGGGGGACGGCGAGACGTACACGGTGATCCGCATGCACTGGGGAACCGCGCGCCCGGCGGACCGCGAGCGGACGGAAGGCGAAGGGCCGGCAAGCAGCTAGAGACCGGCCGAACCGCGCACATCCTCGATGCGGTGAGGTCTCAGCACGGCTGGGGCCAAGTCCTGTCTGCTCGGTCCTCGCCACCAGCTCGGACGAGGAAGGCACGCCGCGTGCCCTGGCACTACCGCTGACCCCAGCGGACAGCGCAATGCTCCACAACGTGCACGGTTCACTGGATGGCACCAGCAGCTGCCCGTTGGGATAGGTTCGTCGATGGCCTACCGCACCATGTTGGAGTCAACTGACATACATGTTCGTAGATTTCGATGACGTTCCTTTCAGCCCGGTGGGAGCGCAACACTTGGTGTGCGGCGCTATCCCCGCCGGCTTTGGGGCACCGGTGTATATCGAGAGCCCGGAAGGTCATCTTCCAAGCGACCTGGCGAGGGAAGCGCTTCAGCAGTACTCACGCCTGCCGAAGGGGCTGCACACCGTCGCCCAGCTCAAAGCAGTGGGGCGGCGCCCGTCGAACCTATTCCGGCCTGACGCCTACGTGCTCGGGCCCCCACAACTGGTTGCCATTCCCGGGGTGCCCACGGGCACCGGGCGCACGACGCCGGGATGGGACGAGACCGTGTACCCGCCGTCGCCTGTCTACCGCGCAGACAAGGCCGTTCCGTTCTCGACGCGCCCTCATGCCGACGAAGCCCAAGCCGTGCGCCGTGAGGCAATCCGTTGGGCACAAGATGCCCTCGACGACCCCGGTACGGTCATTCTGGCAGTCAGCGCCATCGGTTCACCTGCTCCGTCCACCCCGCCTCTGGAGCGGGCCGTGCCCTACGAGATAGCACTCACCTCGACGAGCGGCCGCAAGAGATGGCATCAATTCATCAACCCTGACTGGGAGACGACATACCTGGAGCAGCTTCGACTCGGCAAGGGCGGCCTCGAGGTACTCGAATCCGCGCCCCGTTTCCGCGAGGTGGCTGACACGCTGCTGCGCCGGATCCAAGGCAAGCGCGTCGTCATCTACGGACGCAGCCTCCAGTACGCCGCGCTCTACACGGCGCTGGAGTACGCCTGGCTCGGGGATGGGCTCCCCTACGGGGCGCTGTGGCCGGACACGGCGGACACTCTTGCGCAGTTGGAGCGCAGCCGCTGGGAGTGTGCGCGCCTGCGCCACGGTGAGTTCGACAACGACTGGGATACGGCGGAGGGACACTTCGCGCTACCGGTCGAGGAATCGGCTGCCGACGCGCTCTCCCGATGCCGAATGACCGCTGCTCTACTGCGCCGTATGGCAGATCCGGCTCTGCGCTACGCGGAGCTGAATGCCCGGGCGGAGCGCGCCGTGCGGGACGGCAAGAGCCACCGTCCCAGGTCCCAAGGTGGTCAGCGGCTGAGCCGCATCGCAGCCTCCCGCCATGCGGTGCTCGAGCGGAGCCAGGGGGCTTGCGAGAACCCGCAATGCCCTGATCCCCGCTACACCTCGGCCCTCGGTCGCAACGGCTCCTACTTGCTGGAAGTGGATCACATAGACGATCACGCCAAGGGTGGCGACGACCTGCCCAGGGCCATGATCGCTCTGTGCCCGAACTGTCACGCGCTGAAGACCCGTGGCACGGTGGCCGACTCGTTCCGTGACCTCCTTCGCGCTACGGCGCTCGTCAGGCATCAGGAGTTGCTCACAAAGGATCGTTGAACGTACCCTTCGCTGGCACCGGCAGGCCAACTGTGTTGTGCGCAGTGCTCAGCGGAGCCCGTTGAGGGCTTCTTCGAGCAGGTGAAACCGCACGCGTTCTTGTTCGAGTCGCACGTTGGGGCCGAACTCTCCGTACACCAGGCTGTCGTAGGCATCGGCTTCGTCCGGTGTGAGCGTGCCAAGGGGCAGGTGGGTGGGAGTGTCCTCCTTCACCCACTGGCCTCGGTGCTCCAGGAGAACGTTCCGATTCATCAGGATGGACCGTGTGTGCGGGAAGGCCCGGCGCAGCCGGTCGAGGATGGTGAAGCCGTGGGTGTCCAGGTCGCCCCAGTAGACGAGGCGTGTGCCGTGCAGCCAGGTCAGAGCAGATAGTTGGGTGACGGCGTAGCCTCCGCCGTGGATCACGATGCTGTGAGGTTGGTCGGGGAAGGCGAGGTAGGTGGTCTCGTTCTCGACGACGTACACGGTCGTGATGCCGGGCGGTGGCGCGGCGAACTCGTCTGCGCGGACTGTGAGCTCGCGAAAACCGGCCACTGACGCACCGTCGAGGAGCCGAAACCGCAGGTAGGCGGGCTTGCGCAGGAAGCGGAAGCGGGCGGCGAAGTCGGTGCGTACGGCTTCGGCGTTGACGCGGTCCTCGGGAAGGCACTGCTCGAGGAGGGTGGTCAGGATGGCGCGGTGGCGTTCGATGAACTTGGTGTCCACGCCGGGTACGTCAAGCTGGCGGAGGTAGACCGCTGGGCCGTGGTAGTCGGTGATCCAGCGGATCGTGTCCTGGAGGCGGGGCCAGTCGGCTTCGCGCTGGAGGACCTGCATGGGGTGACCGGTCATCCAGTCGATGAGCTCGGGCAGCGCTTCGCGGGCAGATGTCAGCAGGGTCTGGTAACGGGTGACTGTGGGCGTGACGCCGAGCAGACGCCAGAGGTCGTCGCGGTCGTCGATCCGGACTCGGGCGGGGACGTTGTTCACACCGACCAGGCGCCCGCCGAGGCGGCGGTATCCGATGCGCAGGTGCGGGTGTGCGGTGGGCGCCCAGGATTCGGTCCAGGCGAGGACGTGGTCGTAGTGGCGGGTGATGTCGCCGGCTTTCGGTCCGCGTAGGGGAATCTCAACGGGTTCCCATGGTGTTCCGTCCGCGAGCTGGGTGAGGTAGGTGCCCGTGTTCCAGCGTTTGTGGAGGCGTTCGAGGACGGCCTTTGGCGTGGTCCAGTTGAGGTCTTGATGTGTCGTCATCTCATGCTCCCTGTGCGGCGGCGGGCTGCAGGCCGGCCAGGGTGCGAGCGAGGCGTTCTTGGCGGTACTGGGCGATGGTCAGGGTGCGCAGGCGGGAATGGTGTCCGGTGGGGTTGTCGACGAAGCCGACGGCGGACACGTAGGGCTCGATGACGTGGATCTTCTGCAGCGGGGTGACGATGAGGAGTTGGAGGCCCAGGCGTTTGAAGAGGTCCAGGGCGAAGCGGGCGGATTCCTCCGAGCCGCGGCCGAAGGCTTCGTCGATGACCACGAAGCGGAAGGTGCGGCTCCTGCTGCTGGTGGTGTCGAGCTTGAATTGGTAGGCGAGGGAGGCGGCCAGGATGGTGTAGGCGAGTTTCTCCTTCTGACCGCCTGACTTGCCGCCGGAGTCGGAGTACACCTCGTACTCGGAGTCGTCCTCGCGGCGTCGTTCACTGGCGCTGAAGACGAACCAGTATCGGACATCGGTGACACGTTTGGTCCAGGCCCGGTCGATGTCGGTGTGGTGTTCGCGGCCCTTGAAGCGTTCGATCAGGCGCTGTACCTGGTGGAACTTTTCCTCGGAGTACAGGTCGGAGTCGTCGCCGGACAAGACGTCGTCGGTGCAGGCGCGCAGTTCGGCGGTGAACTCTCGGATCTCGGTGTTGGGCGTCTGCTCGGGCTTGAGCATGATGTAGCGGCCGGGATTATAGTCGATGTCGACCAGCGACTCGTTGATGGTGTTGATGCGGTCGCCGATCTCGTCGGCCCAAATGTTCAACTGTGCGTGGAATCCGGCGATTTCGCGGATCACATTGGTTTTCAGGTAGGTGCGGAACTGGTTCTCGAAGCGCGGCAGGTCGTCGGCGACGAGCTGTTGGTGCAATGCGCGGTAGCCGGGCGCGGAGGCGACGGAGGCGTCGAGTTCGCTGGTCTCGACCTGGTAGGTGGTGTGGAAGGAGCTCATCTGGGCGGCGATCGTCTGGGCAAGGCGCGTCTGCTCCTTGGCCCAGCGGTGCTTGTTGGCTGCCAGCTTTTCGCGCAGCCGGGATTCGGTCTGCGCGCACTCCTGTGCGGTCCGGCATGCCAGGCGGGCGTCAATCAGGTGCTGGTCGAGGGCCGGGAAGTGCGCCTGCGCATCACCGGCTGCGGGTTCGTCGAGTACGGCGCGGGCCTCGTCGCGGGCGCGTTCAGCGGCGTCGCGTTCGCCGCAGACCCTGCCCCAGCTCTGATGGGCGTTCTCGTAGGCGGCTTCCTGTGCGGTGATGTCGCCGGCGATCTCGGTGAGGCGGCGGGTGAGTTCGTCCAGGTCCTTGGAGTCGGCCTGCAGACGCTGCTTCTCGCCCGTGAGCTCGGTGATGCGCCGAACCGCGGACGGCCAGTCGATCTCGCTGTAGTCCGGCATGGCTGCCAGCCGGTCGAGGACTTTGTCACGGCTGATGGCGTCCTCGTAGGCGGCGTCCAGATCTCGCTTCTTCTTCTCCATCTCGCGCTGGGCGCCATGGACCCGTCCGGCCTGGTCCAGGAGGGCATCGATCTTGGCCTGGTTCGTCCAGCCGAGCACGTACGTGCTGCGGTCGTCGATGCGGGTGGTGTCGTTCTTCTCGTGGCGGCCCCGCACCCCCTTGATCAGCCCCTGGGCACTGATGGCGAGTTCGGCGTTCCGGAAGTCCTCCATCGTCGGCACGCAGGTGTGGGAGGCACGGCGTTCGAGCTCGCCGACCAGCCACGGGGCGAACGGCGAGTCGTCGCGCACCTCAAGCTTGGTGAACAGCGCGGTGGACATGCCGGTGGGCAGGCGTCGCGGTGGGAGCTTGTCCGGGACGCGGAAGTACACCAGCTTCGTCCCCAGATGGTGGTCGTTGATCCAGTCGGAGACGCGGGTGTACTGATCGCCGGGGACCAGGAGGGACACGGCAAAACCGCGCAGCAGCCGCTCGGCGGCTCCGGCCCACGCCTGTTCCTCGTCACGAACCTGGATGAGTTCGCCGGCGAACGGCAGGATGCTCTCCTCGATGCCGAGTTCGCGGCTCAGGCGGGTGCGTACCTCCAGCTGCTTGCGGGGGATGTTGCTGCGGCGCGAGCGCAGACTGCGCAGGTCTGCGTTGAGGTCCTCGGCCCGCTCCCTCAGCTGTGCGGCCTCGACCGCGAGTGTTTCCAGAGCTGTGCGCGTCTCCTGCGTGGTCTCGGCAACGTCTTGCTGGGCCCGGGCGACCTCCTCGAACCGGTCGGTGAACTGGGCCTGATCGGTCACCGGGGCCAGCTCGGCCTGCTCCAACAGGGCGGCGTGCTGGCGGGCTCGCCTCTCCTGAGCGGCGCGCTGCTGCTCCGTCTCCTTGATCTGGCGCTCCAGCTCGCCCAGACGACCACCGCCTAGGCCCTCACGCTGCAGTTCCCACCTGCGCTCCTGGGCCCGCAGCCGCCCCAGCTCGTCCTTCGCGGTCTCCTTCTCGCTCTCCAAGCGTGTGAGCGTCCGTTCCAACTCGGCGCGCTGGGCTTCGTGCAGCACCGACGTGCGCTCGGCGATGAAGTACCGCAGGGCGGCCTGCTGTGCGTCGGCCTCGTCGATGCGTGTGGCCAGGCCCTCGTAAGCGTCGCAGTCCTCAAGCAATGGGGTGAGGGCCTCGATCTGGGCGCGGGCGCGTTGAACGGAGTTGTAGGTGGTGGTCAGCGCGTCGAAGTGGCTGACGATGTTGTCGCTCATGGCCGCCGCATCGAACGGTTCGAGCATGTGACTGCGCACGAAGTCGTCCAGGCTGCCCACCGACTTCATCGACACCGTCTGGTGGAAGAGCTCCAACGCCTGCTCGGACTCGAGGCCCATGCGGCGCCGGAAGTCCTTGCTGTAGGGCGGGAACGTCTTGTGGACGCGGACATTGCTCGCTTCGAGTCGCTTCTTCAGGGAGCGCACCTCGGTGCCGAAGTCGGCGAAGTCCCCGGCGACGGACAGCGCCTGGTCGGCGACGAGGAACAGCCGGTCGGGGCTGGTGGCGTTCGCATCCGCCAGCCAGAACACCTGCCCCAGCGTGACGGTCGCCGACAACGCCTGGTTGGTGAACACGCCCAGGATGACGGAGTAGCTGCCCGGCTTGCGCAGCGCCACCGGCTTGGTCGCCCCGGTCGTCTCGTTGCGTTCGGACTTGTAGTGTCCCAGCACGTAGGAACGCAGGCTGCGCTCGCCGCTCTCCGCGCCGGCCGCCTTGTTGTAGGCGATCTTGCGAGCAGGCATGAACAGGGTGGTGATCGCGTCCACCAGGGTGGACTTGCCGGAACCGATGTCCCCGGTCAGCAGTGCGTTGGCGCCGCCGATGCCGAACGTCCACACGTGCTTGTCGAACGTACCCCAGTTGTAGACCTCCAGACGCTCCAGCCGGAAACCGGCCGCAACCAGGTCAGTGGACGCACTCGTGTCGGCGGGGCCGGACTGGGCGGGGATCACAGCTGCTTCTCCTGAGGGTTGTGGGTGGCCGCGTACTGGGCCAGGTTCGTTTCGAAGTCGGCGAGCCACTGCCCGTCGACGAAGGCTTTGATGATCCGCTGCACCTCGAAAAGCTGCTCCTGCCCGCGGGCACGGCGCAGGAACTGGAGGTCCACCACCTTGTTGATGTGGCCGTCGATCTGGTCGACCAGCCGTGCCTCATTGCTGCCAGCGGGGAGGAACATGCGGATCATCTCCACGATCTCGTCCCGGGTGATCATCAAGCGAGTGCCGTCGGCGCCGGCGTCAAACTCGGCGAGCCGCTTGCGCAGCAGCACGACCAGCAGACTGACGGGGTAGGACAGCGAGCGGCGGGGCATCAGCCGCGGCGGCGCCATACGGGCATCGCGGACCTCGTCCTCGTCGTCCGGCTTCGATTGGAGGAAGGCGTAGCCCTCCATCTCGTCGATCACCACGCGCAGCCCCATGACGTCGACGTAGTCCTTCACACCGGCACTGTGATGCAGCAGAGCGTCCCAGGCCCGCTCGTGCTGGTCGCGGAAGACCGGGCCCTTCAGCAGCTGGTTGACCGGCAGGGAGAGGGGGGATAGCTGGCGTGGGGTGGGGGTGGCGGGCGTGGTCATCGCCCCTCCTTCGGGCTGGATGCCCAGGCGATGCCGGGGCTGGTGCGGGCAAAGGTGACCACGGGCACCGTGGCGACCTGCTGGACGTCGTCCTCGCCGGTCCACGCGATCTCTTCTTGTCGGTGGTCGTCGAACACGGTGGTGAACCCGTCGTCCGGCAACGCGAAGTAGGCGACCAGCTCGGCAAGCCCCTGCTCCAAGGGGTGCTCGCGCAGCGTCTCGGCCAACGACACCTGAGTGCGGGAGCCCAGTGCCTGGTGCACCGCGGCGGTGAGCCGAGCCGGATCCACATACACCGCCTCGAACAGAGCGTCGGCCGTGAACTCCTCGTCCCCCGCCTCGATGCCGGTGCTGTCGATCGGCGCCTTGACCAGCGGCGTGTACAGGGGCCGCTCCATCGGCAGGGCGATGGCCGGCGCGGCCGCAGCGATCCCGGCAACCAGATCCACTCCCGGCATATCGCGCAGCGCCAGGGCCTGCGCCTCGATCCCGCGCACGAGCTGCAGGACACGGCGATCCTCCGAGCGCACTTGGTCGTCCAAAAACCGGCGCAGCTGACCCGACAGCTGCCTCACCGTGGTCTGCGTACGTTCGGCTGCCTCCAGCCAGTCCCGGGCCATGCGCCGCATCCTCGGGTCGGGCTCGTCGATGGCCTCCATTGCCTCGACCTCGGCCAAAAGCGTCTTGAGCTCCTCCTGGCGGCTCGGGGCAAGCAGGAAGTCGTAGAACGCCTGGAAGGTACGGCCCTGGTCCGATTCCGCGATGCTCTCGCGGCTGCCCAGTACCTCGTCCAGGAGTTCACCCTTGGCCCCGTCCCACGCTGCGATCTTGCTCCGCAGGTCACGGTCCAGGTCCCGGAAATTCGCCTCGACCTCTCGGAAGTCGGCCAGCAGCCCATGCGCCGTGTCGGTCACCTGCTGATAGCGGTCCCGCAGCGCCGCGCTGTCCAGGACATCCACCTCGCCGGCCTCGACACGCTCGATCTCCAGGTCGATTTCGTGCCGCCGCCGAATGAGTTCCGCCAGTCGCGCCTCGGGATCGGTTTCGGTCCCGAACGTCATCTGCCGGAGCAGATCGAAGATCGTGTTCAGCCGCGACTCCGTACCGACGAACGAACGCTCCTCCAGCGACCTCACCCACGCGACGGCTTTCTCGACCGCGGCCGTGGCGTCATAGTGCGGCTCGTCCGAATCCGGCGGGTAGTACTTGCGCAGCCAGCCGTTCTCCGGTGCCGACCAGCCATCCAGATACGCCTTCGCGGTCTTGGGAAACGTGCCCTGCCCCAGCCGCTCATTGAGGGCGAACAACTCGTCGTCCAGCCGTTCAACAAGCTCCACACCGGCAATCGAGCGCACTCCCTGCTCGACGAACACCTTGTTGAAGAAGCTCAGCATCAGCACAGCGTTGTCGGCCTTCAGCAGCCGCCAAGCAGCGCTCTGCTTTCGCAGGGCGACCAGACGGTCGTAGTCCAGCTCCATGTGTCCTCCCCTCTCACTGCCCCAGCAGGTTCGACCGCGTTCCCCGAACGGATAAAAACCACGCCCTAGCTGGCCTGCACCCATGCACGCACAGGGGTGCACAGGCATTCCGCGTCGGCCACAAAGAACCGTAAAGGCCACCACTGACAACGGGACTCGGCAAAGCCGACGCCTCGGTAGGCCCCGGCAGCCACGGAGAAGGGAAACAGCAGGCAGGAGGGCAGAGGCATCCAGACTCCGGATCATTTCCGATGCTCGGCCCGACAGTCATTTACGAACACAATTTCGAGTGCAGGCCGGATGGCTTTAGCTCGTCTACCGGTGGCACCCTCTCACGTCTGGGCAGACGTGAGGCCGTGCCATCGCATCTGGTTCACGGGCGGTGAGGGGCGGATAGAGGCGCCGTCGACAGACCGGACCACCGGGCAGCGCGAGCAAGTACGCGCAAGATCAAAAAGATCCATGATCCGGTTGAGTCTTCTGCCTGGAACCCAGTCGTTGTTTCCCTGCTCTGGCCACGACAGAGTAGACGCAGGCAGGGCCTCACTGACAAACAGGCGGATAGATCAACGTGCTGTTTTATTCATGCTCGTTGACTGCGACACCGTGTACTTCGCATGCGAGCGCCCGTCGTTCGGCACCAGGCCCTCGACGGCCACCCCTCAGCCGGGCTCGTCCCCCTACGCAGAGACCTCCGCCGGGTCACGCCGACGGGGTCCGCACGGGTCACAGACGCCCCTATAACGCGGGGTGCGGGAAACCGGTCTGACCAGGTTGAAGACCTCGCGGGCTGCGTATCGCTTGAGGCATCGGATGATCTCACGTCGGGTCTTGCCCTCCTGGGTGCGGCGGTCGTAGTACGCCTGGGTGCGGGGATCGAAGCGCAGCCGGGTGAACACGATGCGGTGCAGGGCGGCGTTGGCCTGCCGGTCGCCGCCGTAGTTGAGCCGACGCGAGCGCCCCCGGCCTGAGGAGTACTCGACGGGGCTGACTCCGCACAAAGCGGCGAAGGACGCCTCGGAGTTCAGCCGCTCGGGGGAGTGTTCAATGAACTAGACACACCCGACGCAGCTGGTACGCCCGCCGCCCCAATCAGGACCAAGACCGCTACCGCTACCAGTCCTTCGACGTCACCGCCCTGGCCTGCGAGGGCCACAACGCCTAGGGCAGCCATCTCGCCGACGGCTGGTACCGGGGCCTACGGATTCAACGGCGGCACATGGGACATCTACGGCTGGCGCACCGGGCTCCTCGCCGAACTGCACCTCGAGTACGCCGACGGTTCGACCGACACCGTCGGCACCGGGGGCGGCTGGCGCTGAAGCCCCGGGTCCGTCCTCGCTGCCGGCCTGTACGAGGGCGAGGAGTACGACGTCCGCCGTGAGCTCGCCGACTTCAGCGAAGCCGGCTTCGACGACCCGGCATGGCTGCCCGCCGAGGTCCTGGCGTTCGACACCGGCGTTCTCTTCCCGACCGACAGCCCGCCTGTGCGCCGCACCGAACACCTCGCGCCCGTCGCGGTGACCACCTCCCCCCACCAGCCGCACGATCCTCGACTTCGGCCAGAACCTCGTCGGGCGGCTGCGCATCCGCGTGCGCGGCGAAACCGGCCGCACGGTCACGCTCCGCCATGCCGAGGTCCCGGAGGGCGGCGACCTGTGCACGCGTCCGCTGCGGCACGCCACCGCCACCGACCGCTACGTCCTGCGCGACGACCCGGCGGGTGAGGAGCGGGAACCGCGCTTCACCTTCCACGGCTTCCGCTACGCCGACGCCGAGAGCTGGCCCAGCCCGCTCGACCCCGCCGACGTCACCGCCGTGGTGCTCCACAGCGACCTGCCCCGCACGGGCTGGTTCTCCTGCTCGGACGCCTCCCTGAACCGCCTGCACGAGAACGTGGTGTGGGGTATGCGCGGCAACTTCGTCGACGTCCCCACCGACTGCCCGCAGCGCGACGAGCGTCTCGGCTGGACCGGTGACGTCCAGGTCTTCGCCCCCACCGCGGCCTTCCTCTATGACGTGCGCGCCTTCCTGCGCTCCTGGGTGCGCAACCTCGCCGCCGACCAGGCCGACGACGATCGGGGCGTCTCCCGGTGTTCAGCCCCGACATCCCGGTGATCACCCCTGTTCCCCTCCCGCCCGGCAACCCGCCGATGACCGGTTGGTGCGACGCGGCCGTCATCGTCCCCTGAGTGCTGTACGAGCGCTACGGCGACGCCCAGGTGTTGCGCGACCAGTACCCCTCGATGCGCGCCTGGGTCGACGCCGTAGACCGCCTCACCGGGCCGGGGCGGATCTGGGGCGAGGCATTCCAGTTCGGCGACTGGCTGGACCCAACAGCCCGGCCGACGATCCTGGCCGCGCGATGACCTCGCCCCCGCTGGTCGCCACGGCATACTTCGCGCACTCCGCGCGGCCGCCGGCCCAGGCCGCCGACATCGTGCGGAGCCACCGGGGTCTGCTCGCCGACAGCCGGAACTGACGCGCTGTCCGGCCGTACCGGCGCCCTGCCGTCTCGAAGGGCTCCGACGGTACGGGTGGCAGCCTCAGTCGCTGCGCACGAGCCGTCGAGCCTCGGGTCCAACGACCGCGGCCGGGGCCTCCTCGGGAGAGGCGTCCACCAGCGGCGCGCCCACCCAGGCAACGATCTCCCCTTCCCAGTGCCAGGCCCTCCTCGTCGGCGGGCACGGAGAGCCGTCCTGCACCACGGAGCTCATGGTCAGTGAACGAGTGACACGCGCGATCCGCCACGACAAGCACCTCATCCAGCTGCGTCTGATCCCGCAGCCCACGCTCAGCTGCGATGTCTTCGACGCCAGCGACACCGCGCCCGCGCCTTCGACCAAGGCGGCCGCTGACTACTCGTCGCGCAACTCGCCGAGCACTGGATCACAACCGCACAAGCGCGACGGAAAGGTCGTCCGGGCCGAACGGTCCCCAGCGATCCATACAGCACCGTTTCACCCCATTCCCCCACGTCACTCGAGCATTTCCTACCCCGCCCCCGGTCGGCCTACTAGGGTCGGAACCACGGGGCGCAACAACCGATCGAAAGAGGTCCAGATGAAGACCAGTGGAGCCGCCAACATCGGCGTCGTCGGACTGGCGGTGATGGGATCGAACCTGGCTCGCAACCTCGCCTCCCGCGAGGGCAACAGCGTCGCCGTCTACAACCGCACTTATGCCCGCACCGAGAGCCTCGTCGCCGAGCATCCGGAGGCAGGCTTCATCGCCGGTAAGTCGATCGACGATTTTGTCGCATCGCTGGCCAAGCCCCGAACGGCCATCATCATGGTGCAGGCCGGAGCGGGCACGGACGCCGTGATCGATCAGCTCGCCGAGCGGTTCGAGCCGGGCGACATCATCGTCGACGGCGGCAACGCCAACTTCCAGGACACCATCGCCCGGGAGAAGCGGATCGCCCCCACCGGCATCCACTTCGTCGGTGTCGGCATCTCCGGTGGTGAGGAAGGCGCGCTCAAGGGGCCGTCGATCATGCCGGGTGGTTCGGAGGAGTCCTACCGGACCCTCGGCCCCATCCTTGCTTCGATCGCCGCAGTCGTCGCGGGCGAGCCCTGCGTCACGCACGTGGGCACCGACGGCGCCGGGCACTTCGTCAAGATGATCCACAACGGCATCGAGTACGCCGACATGCAGTTGATCGGGGAAGCCTACGATCTGCTGCGGACGGTAGGGGGCCTCCAGCCGCACGCTGTCGCCGACATCTTCGCCCGGTGGAACGAGGGCCCGCTGGAGTCCTACCTCGTGGAGATCACCGCTGACATCCTGCGCCACGTCGACCAGGCCACAGGTCAGCCGTTCGTGGACGTCGTGCTGGACCGAGCCGGTTCGAAGGGCACCGGCGTGTGGACCGTGCAGAACGCCCTCGACCTGGGCGTGCCAGTGGGAGGGATCGCGGAAGCCGTGTTCGCGCGCGCCGTTTCCGGAAAGGCTGAGCAGCGCGCCGCGGTGCGCCGGCTGGTCACCTCCCGGCCGGAAGTGCAGAAGGCTTCCTCCTCATTCGCGGAGGACGTGGCCGCAGCTCTCTACGCCTCGAAGATCGTCGCATACGCGCAAGGCTTCGACGCCATCACCGCGGGCGCGGAGAAGTACGGCTGGAACATCCGCAAGGACCAAATCGCCAAGATCTGGCGCGGGGGCTGCATCATCCGGGCGCGGTTCCTCGACCGCATCACTCAGGCGTACACCGAGAACCCGGACATCACCACGCTGCTCGAAGCGCCGTACTTCGCGCAGGCCGTCGCCGATGGGGAGGCCGCCTGGCGGCGTGTGGTCGCCACCGCCGCCCTGTCCGGCGTACCCGTACCGGGCTTCAGTTCCGCACTCAGCTACTACGACTCACTGGCCGCCGAGCGCCTGCCTGCCGCGCTCGTCCAGGGGCAGCGGGACTTCTTCGGCGCCCACACCTACCGGCGCACCGACAGAAGCGGCGTCTTCCACACCCTGTGGTCCCGCGATCGTACGGAGATCCAAGTCGATGGGGACGGCCACTAGTCTTCCGGGCCAGGCATGCTGTTCGGATGTGCAGGGTTGCGGGGCGGCCGAAGGCCGAGTTGATCCTGGCGGACGCGGAACGGGCTGCGCTGAGAGGTTGGGTGCGGCGCCGTTCCACGCCGTCGGCATGGGCCCAGCGGTGCCGGATCATCCTGGCCTGTGCAAGTAGGGCGTCGAACAAGGACGCGGCCGCCACCGGCCCACCGCTGCGGTGGGCCGGTGGCGGCCCGGTTCATCTTCATCGAGCACTGGATCGCCGCCTGGGCGACATGCCGCGGTCCAGCGGGCCCAGGACGGTCACCGACGAACAGCCCGCCACCGTAGTCAAGGATCCCTGCTCCTGCACATCGCCTTCGCAACCGCAAGGCCGATGCTGCCGCCAGCAGCACCTCAGGCGTCTCCTTTCCGACCTTTCCCAGCGAACTGACGGGCCATCACCGAAGTCAGCATCGGGTCAGCAAAAGCACCGCCGACACCTGCCCCTGAGCGCCATGGACCGCCAAGATCTATTAGTCGGCCCCAACTTCTCTGACCTGCTGAAACACAGGTCACGGGCCTGTCTGCTAACCTCAGCGGAAGGTACCCGTGAGGATGGTGCACAACGGCATCGAGTACGCCGACATGCAGCTGATCGGTGAGGCGTACCAGTTGCTGCGCGATGTCGCCGGGTACACGCCCGCGCAGATCGCGGACATCTTCCGCACCTGGAACACCGGCCGGCTGGACTCGTACCTGATCGAGATCACCGCCGAGGTGCTCTCCCACGTGGACGCCGCCACGGGCAAGCCGTTCGTCGACGTGGTGGTCGACCAGGCGGAGCAGAAGGGCACGGGGCGCTGGACCGTGCAGATCGCGCTCGACCTGGGTGTGCCGGTGTCGGGCATCGCGGAGGCGGTGTTCGCGCGCTCGCTGTCCGGTCACGCGGCGCTGCGGGAGGCCTCGCGCGGACTGGAGGGCCCGAAGGCCACGCCGCTCGACGAGGCGGAGGCGGCGGCGTTCGCGGACCGGGTGGAGCAGGCGCTGTACGCGTCGAAGATCGTGTCGTACACGCAGGGCTTCCACGAGATCGCCGCGGGCAGCGAGGAGTACGGCTGGGACATCGACCTCGGCGCGGTCTCCGCGATCTGGCGCGGCGGCTGCATCATCCGGGCGGCTTTCCTGGACCGCATCCGTGCCGCCTACGACGCCCGCGCCGACCTGCCGAGCCTGCTGTCCGACGAGACGTTCGCCCGGGAGATCGCCGACGCGCAGGACGACTGGCGCGAGGTGCTGATCGCCGCGACCCGCCAGGGCGTGCCGACCCCCGGCTTCGCCGCGGCCCTCGCCTACTACGACGCCCTGCGCGCGGAGCGCCTGCCGGCCGCGCTCACCCAGGGGCAGCGCGACTACTTCGGCGCGCACACCTACCGGCGTACGGACCGCGAGGGGTCGTTCCACACGCTGTGGGGCGGCGACCGCTCGGAGGTCTCGGCGTAAGCGGAGGACAGGTGACGGGCGCCCGCCGACGTGGTCGGCGGGCGCCCGCGTGTTGTGCCGGCCGTCAGGTGAGCGGCGGGCCCGGCTCCGGGTTGGGAACGGGTTCGGGACCGGGCGGAATGGGCGAGGGTGACGGTCCGGGCGGCACCGGCGGGGGTGGCGGCGGCCCGGGGACGGGCGGGGTCGGCCCCGGAGCGGGCGGCCCGGGAGGGGGCGGCACCGGAACGGGGGGCGGGGGCGTCGGTCCCGGGCCGGGGGGCGGCTCGGGGGGCGGGACCGGCTCGGGGTGGGGCTGCGGAGGCGTGGGGTCCGGGCCCGGGGTGGGCCCCGGGGGGACGGGGTCCGGGGCGGGCCCGGGGGTGCCGGGGTCCGGGGTGGGGCTCGGTGGGACGGGGTCCGGGTGCGGTTGCGTCATGGCGGGTGTCCTCCGGCCAGTCGGTCGACGTCGGCTCTGGACTACTCCCCCGCCTACCCGACGGCCGCGTGCCCAGTCACTCCCCCGTATGACGGCGGGAGCCCGGGTGGCGCTACCGCACGCCGCCGCGCCCGCCGCGAGTCCGGGGCGGGGGCTGGACAGCACCGGGGCGGCGGTCGTCGTGAGCCGCTCCGCCGGGGCCATCGATGCCTGGGCGAGCACGATCACATCGGCGCCGGTGACCGCGTCGGCCGCGTCGGCGACCTGATGGACGTACGCCGCCGTGTCGCCCGCCTCGAAGCGGGCCCAGGCGCCCTCGACCAGCAGGGTGCGCACCTCGACGGGGCGACCGGCCCGGCGGGCCTCCTCCTCGACCAGCGACACCGTCGGCCCGACGGTGCCCTCGTAGGCGGCGAGGACGACGATCCGCGGCCCGGCGGCCACAGCGGCGCGTGCCATCGGCCGGTCGACCCGCAGCACGGGAACACCGACCTCGGCGGCCGCCTCCTCCGCGACTCCACCGATGGTCGAGCAGGTGCACAGCACCGCCCGGGCACCCCCGGCGACGGCCTCCCGCACCCTCGCCCGCACCTCGTCGACGACCGCCGTAAGACCCTCGGCGCGGACCCGGTGCAGCAGCCCCTCGACGACGAGGTGCCGCAGTTCCAGGCCCGGATGGGCGTCATCACGCAGGGCGTCGAAGACGGGGACGTGGACGGGCGAGGTGTGCAGAAGGGCCAGCACGGGGGCGTCCGGCGAGGTCAGAAGCGTCCGGGGTACGCCGCCAGCCACGCCTTCGCCGCCCGGAGGAGCTCCGGGGAGGCCGCCGGGGCCTGGTCGGGGTGGCGTTCGGCCCACTTGACGACGTACGGGCAGAGCGGAGCGACCGCGGTGCCCTCCCGGGCGGCCGTGGCGTACAGCTCGCGGGCCAGGGAGCCGGCGATGCCCTTGCCCTCGTGGGCGGGTTCCACGACGGTGTGCACCGGAACGATCGCGCGCGCGGGGGACTCGAGCACGAAGTACTCGATCCGCCCGACGACCCCGCCCTCGCCCGCCACCGCTTCCAGACGGCCCGCAGCCCGGTCGTCGCGGATCTCGGTGTCGCTCATGGACGCATCACGCTCCTGTCTCTGCCTGCCACCGTCCGCGCCGGTCAGGCCGTGACGGCCTGCGGGCTGCGCTGCTGGTCCGACCCCGGCACCGGCTCGGACGGGTCGGCCCCCAGGGCGACGATGCGGTTGTCGCGGTCCACATGCACCACCCGGGGTTCCAGCGCCCGCGCCTCGGCGTCGGTCACCTGAGCGTAACTGATGATGATCACCAGGTCACCGGGGTGGACGAGATGCGCCGCGGCCCCGTTGATCCCGACGACACCCGAGCCCCGCTCCCCCTCGATGACGTACGTCTCCAGCCGGGCCCCGTTGGTGATGTCGACGATGTGCACGAGCTCCCCGGGCAACAGATCGGCGGCGTCGAGCAGGTCGGCGTCGATCGTCACGGATCCCACGTAGTGCAGGTCGGCCTGGGTGACGGTGGCGCGATGGATCTTGGACTTGAACAGAGTACGCAGCACTTTGGACTCCTGGAGGACGGCTCCCTGCCGGCTTTCTGCAGGTCAAGGGCGTTCTTCACTGTACACGGGCACGCGTCGGACTCGAAGATTGTGAGGAACATCGTTCCACTCCAACGAAAAGGCTCCCCACCTGCGCTTCCGTGCGAACCTGGCTGTGGTGACGCCGCTAATCTGGCGCCTGTTCGGGCAGCCATTTCGGAAAGGCCGGGGATTGATGCTGATCAGATGCTGACTTACCTGACGACACATCAGGTACATGAGGGGGCACAGGACGACTCGTTTCCCTCAGGAGCACCCAAGGCTTCCTCGCCGTGATCAAGTAGCTGGCCCCCTTGGGGACGGGCTGCACTCGGTTGCGTCCTGGGAAGTGGTGTACGGGCTCCCACCTGACCCGGGCGTTTGGCCCGGCGTCGGAGTGAGTGTCCGGATACAAGAACGGCCACCGGCCGATCGAGTCAGGAACCGACGACACCTCCCTGCCCACCGGACTCACCGCATAGCCTCAAAGACGAGATCACCGAGTGGCCGTCGATACACCACCTCAGCGCCCTTGACCGCCTGCGGGCACTGGCGTCGAGCTCCTGCGCACAGGCCAGCAGAGCAGATCCAGGACAGTTGCGGCTGACAACAGGTCAGCGCGTCCCCGCTGCGAGGCGTGGACGGCTCAGCCTCGACGGGCCGCGTCGTGGAGCCGGTGCAGCAGGCGGAAACGGGCACGGCGGTCGGCGTCGCCAGCCATGGCCGTGCCGAGTCGACCGAACTGATCTCCGTCGCCGACGACATAGTCCGCAAGCGCCCAGAACACGATCGCCTGCTGGAAAGCTACCTGTGAGGGGCGCTCCCACGCAGGCCCGTTGTCCGCTTCCGTCCCAGCCTGCGACTCGCGGGCGCGCAGCTCGTAGGACCGAGCCAGAGCTGCCTGATGCGCGGCCTCCAGGTCGGCCTATGGCCGATCACGACCATAGGCCGGACCGCCGACGCCAGCGGACAGGGCGGCAACGGCCAGTGGGTCCTCTGCGAGGCCTGCCTGGGTGACGGCGAGCGTCATGGCGTACCGCTGCATCTCCGGGAGCAGGTGCGGGCCGAGCCCGGCCAGATAGCGGTCGAACGGCGCCTGCGCCAGCAGCGGCGAGTCTTCAAGGCCCTGCGGCAGCACGGGCCTGGGGCACCGGTTCAATCTCGAGGACGAGGTGTGGGCCGGCCGCCCAGCTTGCGTCGAGCCTTGCGGCGGTCGCCCGCTCGAGGGCGGTGAGGCCGGCGCCCCAGGTGCGCTCGGGTCCGAAGCCCAGCCCGTCGAGGTACGGCCGCCATGCGTGCGGAGCGGCGCCGTGCGGCTGGTCGGGGCGGTACAGGTCGAAGGCGGACTGGACCAGACCGTCCTCGGCCAGGCTGAGTCGTGAATTGGCGTTGACGTTCCAGAAGGCGCTCGCGGCCCGACCGAGCCGGGACAGCGGGCGCAGCACTTCCTCGCGCGAGCCCTGGAACTGGTTGCCCTCCACGACCACCACGGTGGTGCCGCTGCGCGAGACCGCGATGCGCTGCTTCTCACCGTCCCAGCCGTCCTTGGTGTCCGACAAGGTGCCGGGGCGGGCCTGGGCGGGGTCGCCGCCGAAGCAGCCGATCACGTCATCTTCGTCGTCCGTGCAGATGGCCGTGAAGGTCGCGGCGGTGGACAGGCCGAGGTCGGCGAGGAGACGGTCATAGTGGGCGGCGGAGTTCATGCCGCCCACTATGACCGTCGGCACTGACACGCCGAGGGAGCCCTGGGCGCCTGCCGCCACGAGGCCTCCGGCGATGTACGCGGCACGGTTGAGCTTCTTTCGAGAAACCGGCTCAGCGACGACGGCGCATGCAGCAACATCAGCGAGTACGGCGGCGAGCGTCTGGGGGGCTCGGTCGCGGCCCCCATCCGTGGGGATGACGGCCTGCAGCGCATGGGAGGGGGCCGGACGCGGGGCTGGGGCCTTCGGGGCGGGAAGGTGCCCGGTCTGCAGCGGCGGCGCCCGGCGCCGACCGAGCGCCGTTCCGCACAGTCACTCACGGTGACCGTGAGCCCTCACCGGCCACGGAATACGCGACTTCCGATTACGAGAGGTCGCCAGTTCCGAGGGCCTGGTCAGCCCCAGTCACCGTTGATCCACGCGAGCAGGCGGGCGCGCTTCTTGTAGGAGCAGGGAGCGTAGACAGCGCCGGACGTGACGTACGTTTCGGGCCCGCCCCGCAGGTCGTGCCCGTAGTGGCTGGGGCCGTACTCGCCGTCACGGCGGCCGTCCAGGTCGTCGGCCCAGTCGAGGAGACCGAAGTCGAGGTCGAGGTTCTCGAGGTACCGGGCGGGGTCGGCCGGTTCTACCGGTGCGGGACGACCGTTTGCCCCGGCGGTGAGCCGGTCTTCGAGGCAGCCGTCGGAGCGCACCGGCTGGCCCAGCCACCACCCGGCCAGGAACACAGCGTACACAGTGGTGGCGGCGCCGAGGCGGCGCAGGGTGATCCAGGCAGGCATCCGGGGAGTGTCGCACGATATGAGGCCGGCGCCCGCGTTGGCCAACACCCCGGGCCACACCTCCTCCCTACCGCCAGTGACCCTGGAACCACGCGCGCAGGCGGGGGCGTTCGCTCGTGTCGTTGGTGCAGGCGACGGCGTAGGTGGTGATCGTCTGGGACCACCTGTCGCTGACGACCCCAGGCGGGTGGTAGGGGGTTTTGTGGGCCGGATCCGGCGTCGGGTCGAGCGGGAGGGGGGACTTCGAGGCGTACCGTGACGGGGACGCCGTCGGCGTGGGGGTGGGGGTGGGGGATGGTTCGGTTTCGTACTCCTCGGCGATCCGGTCGCGGGCGGCCTGGTCGACGTGGCATTCGGGGGTGACGGGCTGACCCAGGTACCAGCCCGCAACGAACACGCCGTAGAGCGCGGCGGTGGCGCCGAGGCGGCGCGGGGTGACCCAGCGGGGGGTGTTCACCGGCGGCCCCGTTCCAGAACACGGGCGGCGTCCCGTAGCGCCCGGGCAGCGGCTTCGGCGTCCGTGGCCCGACTGTCCCGGAGGAACCGGCAGGCGGTCGAGAGCGCCTCCTCCCGCAGGGCGGCCTCATTGCCCAGGGTCGCGTAATCGCCGGTGCACACGCCGGGCGACGGGTCCCCGGTCCTGGGCTGGTTCCCGGTGCCGTGGCGGGGGCAGGCCGAGTGCTTGACGACGATGTGGTCCGGGTGCGCGCTGCCGCTTGGGCCGGCGGGGCGGGTGAACCCGGCGCCGAACGCGGCGGCGGTGCAGGCCGCCCCGGTTCCGGGGGCGGCGCGGAGGCCAACCCGGCGCAGGTCGGGCGGTGTTGTGCTCATGCCGAAGAACCCTACCCGCAGGTGCAGACCTCTCTGCAGGTATGTGTGTCCCCCGACGCGCGGCCGGCGCGGGTGTCGCGGGGCACGGGCCGCGCGAGGCCGAACGGCAGGCGTTCGCGCTGCGCACGATGACGGAGGCGAGGGCAGGCGCGGGCCGAGTCGAGGAAGCCGTGGCTCCACTGGATCGGACCGTGGAACTGGCCCGCACCATCACCGACCCCGAGCAGCAGGTGTCCACTATTGGCAGCGGCTGCCAAGAGGAAAGGAGCTACGGAAGAAGGGCGATCGCCGCTTGCTGCAGCGCTCTCTTCCGCTGATGTGCTCGCTCTTGTGAGGACCTCCTCATCGGTTGCGACCGAAGCCTTGGATGAAGCCGTGCGATGTTTTCGTCAGGATGCGTGAACCTGCCTACAGCTCGATGTCGATCTGCTCCACGTCGGTGAACTCCACGCCGAGGCCGTGCGCGCGGCGGCCGCCCCCCAACACGTCCGCCGCCGACCTCACCTGCCCAGTGGTGAGCTTCCCCTCCCGCCGCAGGGCCAGCAGACGGCGCACCGTCGGCCCCCGCGTCGACATGGACTCACGCTACCCAGGACACGAATCTTTCGGAGGCCGATTGCTGGGGGGCTGCTGTACGGCTGGCCCGGGGTGGGCACTCGGTGGTGGGAGAGGTTTCTCCGGCTGGGGCGAGGCGCTCAGGCCACGGGCCATGGTGCGGCGGGCTGAAGCGATCTCTGGGCGCGCCGTCTGGCTATGTGCCCTCCGATGCCGAGCAGGGTCAGCACCATCCCGAGGCTTCCGATTGCCACCAGCACCGTTGGCGCGGCGGAGTTCTCCACTACTCGCCCCTGCACTCCGGAGGCCGCGAGGCTGCCTGACTGCTCGCTGAGGTGGTAACGCGAGTCGTTGGAGTTCGCACGGTGATCGCCGAGCACGAACAACCGCCCCTCCGGGACCTTCACGTCGTACGGGACGACCCCCAGGTCCTCGTGGACATCCGTCACATACGGCTCGTCGAGTGGCCTTCCGTTCACCGTGACCCGATTCCCAGCCCCCGCCACGTGATCGCCGCCTGTCCCGATGACCCGCCGCAACGCCGGTCCTCCCGTTTGATAGTGCTCGGGTGCATCGATGAGTACGACATCACCTCGACGTATCTCGGTCGCGTCGATCTGCTCGATCAGCGGTCGATCACCCGGGCGGAATGTGGGCCTCATCGAGTCGCCCATGATCGTGACCGTCTTGTAGTTCGCGAGGGTGTACACGATGGCCCCTACCAGGAGGGCCAACCCGAAGGGTGCCAACACCCAGGCCACATCTCTCAACCTGGCGATCGTTCTTCGCTGCCACATGAGCATCCCTCCCCTTGAACCGCCCGACGGCTGTGCGGGCCAGCAGAGGCTATGTGACCTCGGTACAGAAACGCACCCAGCTCCTGCCCCCGCTGATCACCCGCGGTCGGCTCCCAAGGCCAATGGAGGCTCTGCGAGTTCCGGCGTTGCTGTCGTTGCTGTCAGTGCTGTTTGCGATGATCACGAAATGAGTACGAGAGACTTCTGGCATCTCCAGGACTGGAACGATCTGGCATCTGTCCGGGCGCGGCTTGCGGGAGGGGAGTCTCCGACTGCCCGCTACGGGTCATTTGAGGAGACGCCCCTGCATCTGGCGGCAGCGGCGGGCGCCGCTGAGGCGGTGACCGCGATGCTCGCCTATACGCGGGAGGTGGATATCCCTGATGAACGGGGGCGTACGCCTTTGTGGTGGGCGGTCGAGCACCTGCAGGGGCAGACCGTGCAGCTACTGTTGGAGTCGGGAGCCGATGCGTGGCGGCCGTGCGTGGATGAGTGGACACCGGGGCGGCTCGCCCTGACCACGGGCCTTGCGCCCTTGGTGGCGGGCACGCCCGGGGCAGTGCCGTTGACGGTTGCGCAACGGGCCGAGCAGGCACGGGCGGACCGGCTGATCAGCGTCTTCTCGGCAGAGAAGATCCATACCGAAGGCCTGGGAGTGACCTTCACCGATGTCCTCGGTGAGGATGAGGTCATCCGTCGACTCGGTGCCGATCCTGCAAAGTGCCCCGTATTCCAGCAGGATTCCGAGATGGACCAGAGGGACCTGTTCGACGCCGGCGGGAACTATGCGGTTGGCGTCACCGGTACCGCACTGGGCTGTATCGTCAGCCAGCCCTTTTCGAATGAGCTGGACGACGATGAACTGGCCCGCAGGCTGGCGCCGGCCACCACCTACAGCCTCTTCTTCAACCCCAAGGGCGGCACCTGTGGCACGCTCTACCGCGACGGCACCGAAGTACGGCATGAGGAGATAGGTTCCCTGACGCCGTTCGCGGATGCTCCGCCGGAGCACTGGCTTTACCGCTTCTGGCAGCGCCCCGGCATCACCTTCCCCTACGACGCCAACCTCCTCGCGTATGCCTGCGCGATGGGAGGCATCACCAAGGCAACCGGCAGGGACTGCTGGGCGTTGAGCCGTGGACCGCGCCGGATCGTGCGGTGCCGTTGAGGCCTTACTGAGCGTTTCGGCCAAGCGTTGTTCTCCGCCCAGCCAGTGAGCTCTTTCCGTGTGCCCAGTACCCCTCCGGCCTGCAGCCCCGGACCGCCAGCCATGACGGAACCGGCAGCAGGTCCCGCACTACTGCCCACTCCGCATCGCTCATGTCCGAGGCGTACCGGGGCCTGCGCTCCGGCCGGTCGGCCGCGTTGCCGAACCGATGGGCGAGGCAGTCACACCCAAGAGGGACGAACTGGACTCCGCGACTGCGACCACGCGACACTTCGACACCAGGGCCTCTTGCTTCTCGCTGAACTCGACAACCGCGAGCTGCCAGGAGGCCTTTCTTCCATTGGCCCCAATCGACCCATCAGCAACGTAGGACTCACTGCCGAACGGGCCACTCCGATCTCTCGGGGCGGCCCGTTCGGTGGCTGCGGACGCGGGTCAGACGGCGGCGGGGGTGAGCACCGGCGCGCCCGTCCTGTCGCGGAGTTCCTGCTCGGTGACCCCTGGGGCGAGTTCGACGAGCCGGAAGCCCTCATCGGTGACGTCGAGGACGCCGAGGTCGGTGACCACGCGGTGGACGCAGCCCCGGCCGGTGAGCGGCAACGTGCAGGACTCGACCAGCTTGGCGCTGCCGTCCTTCGCCACGTGCTCCATCAGGACGATGACGCGGCGGGCACCGTGCACGAGGTCCATCGCCCCGCCCATGCCCTTGATCATTTTCCCGGGGACCGCCCAGTTGGCGAGGTCTCCGCGCGCAGAGACCTGCATGCCGCCCAGGACGGCGACGTCCAGGTGGCGGCCGCGGATCATGGCGAAGGACAGCGCCGAGTCGAAGAAGGCGGCGCCGGCGACGACGGTCACGGTCTCCTTGCCCGCGTTGATGAGGTCGGGGTCGACGGCGTTCGGGGTGGGGTAAGGGCCGGTGCCGAGGATCCCGTTCTCCGAGTGGAGGACGACATGGACGTCATCGGGCAGGTGATCGGGGACGAGGGTGGGCAGGCCGATGCCCAGGTTCACGTACTGGCCGTCGGCCAGCTCGCGGGCGGCGCGGGCCGCCATCTCGGTGCGGGTCCAGGCCATCAGACGGCGCTCCCTTCGCGGACGGTTCGCTTCTCGACGGGCTTGGCGCCCCGCTTTCGCACCTCGACCACGCGCTGCACGAAGATGCCGGGCAGGTGGACGTGTTCGGGGGCGATCTCACCGGGCTCGACGAGTTCCTCGACCTCGGCGACGGTCACCCGGCCGGCCGTCGCGCACAGCGGATTGAAGTTGGCCGTGGTCTTGTCGAAGACGAGGTTGCCGTGCCGGTCGCCCTTCGAGGCCCGCACCAGGGCGAAGTCCGTGGTGATGGACCGCTCCAGAACATACGTCTCGCCGTCGAGGACACGGGTCTCCCTCGCCGGGGACTCGACCGCGACCGAGCCGTCGGCCGCGTACCTCCACGGCACGCCGCCCTCGGCGACGGCGGTGCCCACACCGGCCGGGGTGTAGAAGGCCGGGATGCCGGCGCCGCCCGCGCGCAGCCGTTCGGCGAGCGTGCCCTGCGGGACGAGTTCCAACTCCAGTTCGCCGGCCAGGTACTGGCGGGCGAACTCCTTGTTCTCGCCGACGTAGGAGCCGGTGACCCGGCTGATCCGCCCGGCCCGGAGCAGGATGCCGAGGCCGTGGTCGTCGGTGCCGCAGTTGTTGGAGACCACCCTCAGGTCGCCGGCACCCTGCTCGTGGAGGGCGTCGATCAGCTCCTGCGGCACGCCGCAGACGCCGAAACCGCCGACGGCGAGGGTGGCGCCGGAGGGGATGTCCGCGATCGCCTCGGCCGCGGAGGCCACTGTCTTGTCCATATTCACGCCTCCACGGCCGGCTCGATGCGGCCGGTCACGGCGCCGAATCCGATGGTGGTGCCGTCGGCGCCCGGAGCGGTGGCGGTAATGGTGATCTCGTCGCCGTCCTCGAGGAAGGTGCGGATCGAGCCGTCGGGCAGTTTCACCGGGGTCTCGCCGCCCCAGGCGAGCTCCATGAGGGAGCCCCGCTGGTTCTCCTCGGGGCCCGAGACGGTCCCGGAGGCGTAGAAGTCGCCGGTGCGCAGCGAGGCGCCGTTGACCGTCATATGGGCGAGCATCTGGGCGGGTGTCCAGTACATGGCGGAGAACGGCGGGGTGGCCACCAGGTGGCCGTTGAGGCGGACCTCGAGGGTGAGGTCGAGGCCCCAGTCCTCCTTCTCGGCCAGGTACGGGCGGAGCTCGTGCTCACGCGCCGGCGGGGCGACCCGTGCGGCCTCCAGGGCGTCGAGCGGAACCACCCAGCAGCTGACGGAGGTGGCGAAGGACTTGCCGAGGAACGGGCCGAGCGGCACGTACTCCCAGGCCTGGACGTCGCGCGCGGACCAGTCGTTGACCAGCGTCACGCCGAAGACGTGCTCGCGGAAGGCATCGACGGCGACGGGCCTGCCCAGCTCCGAGGGGGCGCCGACGACGAAACCGACCTCGGCCTCGATGTCGAGGCGCGAGGACGGGCCGAAGCCGGGCAGTCCGCCGTCGGCGGGCCGCTTCTGCCCGTTGGGGCGCACCACCGGTGTCCCGGACGGCACGACGGTGCCGGCCCGGCCGTGGTAGCCGATGGGGAGGTGCTTCCACTGCGGGGTCAGCGGGTCGCTGCCCGGCCGGAACATGCGGCCGATGTTGGCGGCGTGGTGCTCGGAGGCGTAGAAATCGACGTAGTCGGCGACCTCGAACGGCATGCCGAGACCGACGTCGGTGAGCGCGTGCAGGTGTGGCTCGACGGCGGGGCGGGCCGTGGCGTCGGTCAGCAGCCGGGTGATGTCGGCACGGACCTGTTGCCAGCGGGCACGGCCCTGGGCCATGAAGGCGTTCAGGGAGCCCCGCGCGAAAGTGTCGTCGCCGAGGGCTGCGGCCAGGTCGAGGACCTGCTCGCCGATGGCGACGCCCACGCGTGCCCCACCGCCGGACTTCGGGGTGAAGACGCCGTAGGGGAGGTTCTGGATCGGGAAGGGTGAGCCGTCGGGGACGGTGACCCAGGTGGTGGTCATTCGTGTTCCTTCACAGGGGTGTTGAGCAGGGCCCGCGCCTCGCTGACGGGACGGGCGGTGGAGCAGGAGCCGTACGAGACGAGCGCGTGGCGCGCCGCGACGGCCTGTTCCCCGGTCAGCGTGTCGGCGCGGCGGGCGAGTTCGCCGCCGTCCTCGATCTCCAGGACGGCTCGTACGGCAGCCTCGTCCCCACCGTCGGCAGCGGTGGCCATGGCGAGGAGCAGGTTGAGGTAGCCGTGGTGGGTGAAACCCGTCTCCGGCGCGGTGTGGCGGACCGCCTCGTGCAGTCCGGCGGTCGCCTTGAACGGCACCTCGGCCGCGACGCAGGCGCACACGAACGCGGCGACCTGCTCCACCGACGGGAACAGTTCGGCGCGGACCCCGCCGCAGCGGAGCTTGGCGCCGAAGGGACGGGTTCCGGCGTGCGCGGCGAGCGCGGTGAGCAGTGGCTCGGGGTGTGCCTGCACAACCGGCTCCGCGTACAGGGGCACCTCGCTGGGCACGTCCTGCAACGTGGCCGACACCGCGTCCAGGGCAGTGTGCTCGTCCTCGCCGAAGGCCTTGAGGGGCACTTCGAGAAGGGCGAGCCGCAGCCGTGGGTCGGCGAGGATCTGCGCGCAGGCCGCGGCGAGGGTCTCGGCGTCCTGGTCCGCGATCAGACCGAGCTCGAAGACCTCGCCGTCGCGCAGCAGGGAGCGCAGCTCGCCGAGCCGGGACGCGGGAACGAGGAAGCGGTGGGTGTGCATCGCCTCCCCGGCCGCCGCGTCTGCGCGGTGCCGCTCGACCGCCCGGTCCATGGGCAGCGCGGTGGGCGGGAACAGGCCCGCGTCGTCGACCAGCGCGTCCAGTAGTGCGTGCGGGACCGTCATGCTCGCCGCCCCGCCCAGCTCCAGGCGTAGGCGCCGTCGTCGCAGGCCCGGCCGCCCTCGCCGATCTCCAGGGGGCGGAACGTGTCGACCATGACGGCGAGTTCGTCGAAGAACTCGGCGCCGATGGAGCGCTCGTAGGCGCCGGGCTGCGGGCCGTGGCTGTGGCCTCCCGGGTGCAGCGAGACGGAGCCCTGGCCGATGCCGGAGCCCTTGCGTGCCTCGTAGTCGCCGCCGACGTAGAACATGACCTCGTCGCTGTCGACGTTGGAGTGGTAGTACGGCACCGGGACGGCCAGCGGGTGGTAGTCCACCTTGCGTGGCACGAAGTTGCAGATGACGAAGTTGTCGCCCTCGAAGACCTGGTGGACAGGCGGCGGCTGGTGGACCCGCCCGGTGATCGGCTCGAAGTCCTCGATGTTGAAGGTGTACGGGTACAGGCACCCGTCCCAGCCGATCACGTCGAACGGGTGGTGGGCCTGCAGGAACCGGGTGCCGACGATCTCGCCGCCCGCACCGCGGTGCTTGACCAGGACCTCGACGTCGGTGCCTGTGCCCTCGACCAGCTCGGTCGGCCCGTGCAGGTCGCGCTCGCAGTACGGGGCGTGCTCGAGGAGCTGGCCGTAGCGGGACAGGTAGCGCTTGGGCGGGGCGATGTGGCTGTTGGCCTCCATGCAGTAGGTGCGCAGCGGTTCGTCCCCCTGGGGGATCCAGCGGTGGGTGGTGGCGCGCGGGATCACCACGTAGTCCCCGGCGCGGGCGTTCAGAACGCCGAAGACCGTCTCGACGCGGGCGGCGCCGGACTCGACGTACACGCACTCGTCCCCGACGCCGTTGCGGTACAGCGGCGAGGCCCGGCCGGACACTGCGTAGGAGATGCGCACGTCACCGTTGCCGAGCACCAGACGACGCCCCGTGACCACATCGGTGTCCTGCCAGGCGTCGTCCTTGAACAGCTCGTGCAGCCTCAAGTGACGTGGCTTCATGGGGTGATTGGGGACCGTCGCCGTGTCGGGAAGCTCCCAGACGGTGGAGTCGGTGATCGCGGACGGGATGTGCCGGTGGTAGAGCAGCGACGAGTCGGCGGAGAAGCCCTCCTCTCCCATCAGCTCCTCGAAGGCGAGGGTGTCGCCGTCGTAACGGAACTGGGTGTGCCGTTTCGGGGGGATGGTGCCGAGGCTGCGGTAGTGGGCCATGAGCCGGCCTCCTTTCGTAGGGGGTGTCAGAGCGCACCGGCGACCGGCACGGGTGCCGCGTCGGGGGTGGGTGCCGCGTCGGGGTCGCGGTCCTTCGTCTCACCGGCCCAAAGGAAGGCCGAGATGGTGCACAGCTGGGCAGCGACGAGGAAGACACCGACCGGCCAGGTGGAGCCGGTCTGCCGCATCAGGGCGACACCGAGCAGCGGGGCGGCGGAACCGCCGAGAACGGTGGCGATCTGGTAGCCGAGCGAGGCGCCGGTGTATCGGACGGCGCTCGGGAACAGCTCGGAGAAGAACGCGGCCTGGGAGCCGCACATCAGGCCGTGCAGGGCGAGACCGACCGAGACGGCGAGGACGATCAGGCCCATCTCTTTGGTGTCCACCAGCGGGAGACCGACCAGTCCCCAGACGAGTAGCAGGGCCGCGACCGTCAGATTGACCTTCTTCCGGCCGAGCCGGTCGGAGAGGTGGCCGCCGACCAGCATCGCAGCGACCTGGAAGACGGAGCCGATCGCGACAGCGATCAGGCCGGTGCTCTTCGGCAGGCCCAGCTGTTCGCTGAAGTAGGAGAGCAGGAAGATGCTGAAGGAGTAGTAGGCGGCCTTCTCGCCCAGGTTGGCGAGGGCGGCGATGGTGACCTGACGCTTGTGGTCCCGCAGGACGGTCTTGAGCGGGGCGTGCCCCTCGTGGGAACGGCCATTGTCCTGCAGCGCCAGCCACTGCGGGGACTCCTCGACGGCCCGGCGCAGCCAGAGACCGATCAAAACCAGGACCGCCGAGAGCAGGAAGGCGATGCGCCAGCCCCAGGACTCGAACTCGGCGTCGGTCATCGACATGCCGAGGACGGCGAGCACCGCGGTGGCCACCATGTTGCCGAGCGGGCCACCGGTCTGCGGCCAGGCGCCCCAGAAGCCGCGCCGGTGCTTCGGGGAGTGCTCGGTGACGAGCAGGATGGCGCCGCCCCACTCGCCTCCGAGCGCGACGCCCTGCACCAGGCGGAGCAGGGTCAGCAGGATCGGCGCCACGACGCCGATCGAGTCGTACGACGGGACGAGACCCATCAGGACGGTGGCGCCACCCATCAGGGCGAGGGAGAGCGAGAGCGTCTTCTTGCGGCCGATGCGGTCCCCGAGGTGACCGAAGAGGATCCCGCCGACCGGGCGGGCCAGGAAGCCCACCGCGTAGGTGGCCAGGGCCAGGAGGATGCCGATGACCGGGTCGCCGGCCGGGAAGAAGACCTTGTGAAAGACGAGCGCGGCGGCCGATCCGTAGAGGAAGAAGTCGTAGAACTCGATGGTGGTGCCGGCCAGGGCGGCGCCGACGACGCGGGCGAAGCCGCGTCCCGTGGCGCCGGTCGGCGCCTTCGCCGACGCGGGGGCAGTGGGTTCGGACAAGGAGGACTCCGTTGTCGTCCGTAGGAGGGTGGGGTCGTCCGTAGACGTGGGCGTGCGGTTACGCGGTCCTCTCTGCCTCGGCCACCAGGGCGGCGAACCGCTCCGGGGTGAGGTGGTCGAGCGCGGTGAGCATGGTGAGGCGGACGAGGAACGGCACTCGGCCCGCTTCGCCGACCCGGTCGATGGCCTCGCTGAGCGTGCGCCAGGTGGCCTCGGCGTGCGCGATGGCGCGGTCCTCGTCGTCCTGGACGGCGGCGACGGTGGTCGGAGCGGGTTTGGTGGTGGCGGTCATCGCGCTCCTCCTGCGGTGAGCTGGTCGGTGAGGTGTCGGGTGAGCGGGCCGAGCGGTTCGCCGGTACGGATCCGGGCGAGAACCAGACCGTCGGGTCGGACGAGGAGCGCTTCGCCATCGGCCAGACCGAGGCGGGCAGCTGCCTCATGGCCCAGAACCGGCACGCCGGGGGCGGGTTCGCCCTCGGTGGCGAGGGCGGTGACGGGCAGGAAGGCGGAGAGTTCGGACGCCACGCGGGCGGCGTCGGCGGCGGTGGCCGCGGCGATCAGCGAGAAGGTGGCGCCGCGCAGGGCGTGCAGGCCGGTCTCCTCGCCGCCCACCGGGATGACCTTGAGGTCGGGCAGTGGGTCGCCGGGGAGCGGGCCGCTCGCCGCCGGGGCGGCTGTGTGGGTGAGCGGCGAGGTCCGGCTGTGGGTGGCGCTGGACTGACGCGGGTTGACGAGGTGGGTGAGCACCGGCCGCGCCAACGCGAGTTGCAGGACGGCGTCCCGGGTGAGGCGGTAGCCGTCGGTGCCGGGCGTCATGAACAGGGTGGACTTCTCGGCCTGTTCGGCGTTCTGCCGCCAGGCGTCCCGCCGTTCGTCGGCGACGGTACGCAGAATCCGCTCGTCGGCTTCTCCGTTCACCACGGCGGCCAGCGCCCAGGCGTAGACGTCGGCGTCCTCCAGACCGGAGTTGAGGCCGCGCACGCCGAAGATCGGCACCAGGTGGGCGGCATCGCCGGCGAACAGGACACGGCCGTGCAGGAAGGAACCCAGGGCCCGGGCGTGAGCGCGGTACAGGCTGGACCACTCCAGGGTCCACGGCTTCCTGGTGCCGAGCCACTCGAGGTGACGGGTGATCACGGCGCGGACATTCTCCTCGCGGATCGCCTCCTCGGGGTCCTCATCGGTGTCGATCTGGTAGTCAATGCGCCAGATGTCGTCGGGCTGGCGGTGCAGCAGGATCGTCTGGCCCGGGTTGGACGGTGGGTTGAACCAGGCCTGCCGTTCGGTGGGCAGTTCGCTTTCCCAGTGGATGTCCGCGATGACGTACCGGCCCTCGTAGCTGGTGCCCTCGAGGTGGACGTCGAACGCCTTGCGGACCGCGCTGTGCGCGCCGTCGCAGGCGACGAGGTGGCGGGCGCGCAGGACGCGCGGGCCGGCCGGGGTCTCAGCCTCGACGGTGACCTGGCCCTCGTCCTGGGTGACGCCGGTGACCCTGCTCTTCCAGCGCAGCTTGATCCGCGGCTCGGCGAGGGCGGCGTCGAGCAGGATCTGCTCGGCGACCGATTGGGAGATGTTCACCATCGGCGCCCGGACGTCCGCCTCGCCGTGCGGCATGGCGAAGGCGAGCACCTCGGTGTCGCGGTAGTGGCTGCGGCCCGTGGTCCACGGCAGGGACAGCCGGGCGAACTCCCCGCCCACGCCGATGCGGTCCAGGACCTCCATGGAGTGGCGGGAAAGGCAGATGGCCCTGCTGCCGTGGCAGACCGAGTCACCGGCCTCCAGCACGGTGACGGCGACCCCGCGGCGAGCCAGGCCCAGGGCGACGGCCAGGCCCACGGGTCCCGCTCCGGCCACCACGACCTGCTCGGGGTCGGCGCCGGGCGCCGTAGAGGCGAAGTCCACGAAGTCGTGATGGTGCGGTTCGAAGTACACGAGGACACACTCCCCAGCTGTTGCAAATATCGAAACAACGCGTTACGAATGTTGCAACACCTTCGTCGCGATAATGTCCTCACGTCAAGAGGCCAAGGGGAAAAAGTTCCTTCATTGCGGAGAGAAGGACCTGAGGGAAGGGGCGCGAGGTGGCCGCTGGAGGTTCGCAGACGCTGGAGCGGGGGCTCATGGCGCTGCGCATGATCGCCGAGGAGCCGCAGGGGCTGACGGCCAGTGAGATCGCGGCCCGGCTGGGTGTTCACCGGTCCATCGCGTACCGACTGTTGACGGCACTGGTGCGGCAGGACTTCGCATCCAAGGACGAGGCCAACCGGTACCGCATCGGCGTCGCCTTCTTCACCCTGGCCCAGCAGTCCCGCCCCCCCATGCTCGACACGGCGCAGCCCGTGCTGCGTGACCTCGCCGCGGAACTGGGCGCCACCGCCTGCCTCGTTGTCCGTGACGGCATGGAGGCGGTGGCCGTCGCGGTCGTCGAGCCGCCCGGCTCCGGCGCCCGGCTTTCGTACCGCATCGGGAACCGGGACCCCCTCGACCGGGGCGCCGGCGGCCTCGCCCTGCTGGCCGCCGCGGACCCCACGCCCGACGAGCCCGAGCGGATCGCCGACGTCCGCGTCCGCGGGTACGCGGTCACCAGCGAGGAAGTCCTGCCCGGTATCTTCGGCGTCGCCTCACCCGTGGGCGCCCGGTCTGACGAGCAGCCCGCCGCGGTGACCGTCCTGACTCACCATCAGGACTTGGCGGAGGCCGCTGCCCCCGCCGTCGTCGCCGCCGCGGAGCGCCTCACCACGGCGCTGAGTCCGTCCGTCTGACCGGCCAGGGATCCGCCTCCCGGGCGCTTGTCCTCCTGCCGGGCCTTGACCCCTGATCTTGGACACACGAGACACTGGATCCTGAGGATCTGAGAACGGACATCTCGTGGTCATGAAGCACTATCCGCCGGAGTT
>NZ_JBFAKH010000019.1:0-116247 GCF_040655635.1 Streptomyces sp. NPDC050388 | reverse complement strand
TTGGGAGCGCCGGGACGACATCCATGACGCCTTCCTGCAGTTGGCTGTCTGCCTCATCCTGCACCGGCGCGTCCGAGCACTCTGTTAGGACCTCTTAGAGAGACGACTTCCCTATGTTGATCGCAATCGCTGCCCTGGGCATCACGCTCTTCTGCCTCACCCTCTGGTGCTCGGTCACCGTCGCCCGGATGCGAGACCTCCCCTCATGGCGTAGATACCTCCCCTTGATCTGCCTCCTGATCGCGACCACCGCCAGCCTGCTGCGTGCTTTCGACATTCCACAGATCGCCAACGCCGTCGCGTTCCCCCTCAACCTTGCCGCCCTCGTGCTGTCACTGCGCGAAATCCGCGCACGCCGAGGCACCCGCACCGGCCTCCGCACCGACTGAAACCCACGGGAGGGCGAGATGGCGGGTGCCAAAGCGGGGCTCGGCTTGGGGTGAGGCGGAGAAGCAGTTCGCGCTGGATGTCGAGTAGTCGTGAGAGGTTCGGTGGGGCAGCGAGGGGCGCCGCCCCACCGGAGGTTCAGACGCCCGAGTCGGCTGCCAGCGTCGTGAACGCCGACCAGGCGTCGAAGGAGACCGCCAGGGGCTGCCTCCGGGTGTCTTTCGAGTCGCGGACGAAAACGGCCTCAGGGCACAGAGCGACCTCCACGCAGTTGCCGCCCCCACCGCCGCTGTAGCTGCTCTTGAACCAGGCAAGTTCGGTGGTGCTCATAGCGCTCCTCGCATCTGCTCCAGCAGACTCGCGGTGGCTTGATGACTCAGAGCCTGCGAGCGCATCTTGCCATAGCGCTGAAGCATGGCGCTTGCGGCTTTTGTGTCGGTGACGAGCATGCTGCAGTCATGCGCTTCGACGTAGCCCACCCATCGATTCTCCGCCGTCTCGGCGAGGTAGAGAGGGCCCTCGAAACCGGAGTGATCCTCCTGGACCCGAGGCATGACCTGAATCTCCACATTGCGGAGTCGGCCCACATCGAGCAGGGTGCCGAGCAGCGCGTGAGTGACCTCAGCACCTGCCAAGCGGCGGTCCAACAGGGCTTGTTCGACGACGAAGCTGAACGTGCTGTTCGGCCTCTCCGCCAGGAGGCGCTGGCGTTCGAGCCGAGCTGTGACCTGCTGCTCGAACTGTTCCTCCGACAGGGGCGGTAGGCGCCGGTCGAAAAGGGCGCGAATGTACGGCTCGGGCTGAAGCAGGCCCGGAATCACAGCGCACTCATACGCATACAGCGAGATCGCCTCCTCCTCGGTCCCCGCCCACTGCCGGAACCAGGACGCCAGCCCCGCCCTGCGGGTCAGGCTCCGTGCCGCCGCCGCCAGTACGCGTGCCGCGGTCGCGCCCAGGATCTCCTCCGACCTGTCCAGCAGGTCCCTGGGCGGGAACCGCTTGCCCTGTTCGATCTTGGCGATGTACGCGGCCGAGTACCGCACCAGCGGTGCGAACTGCTCCTGTGTCAGACGGGCTTCCTCGCGCAGGGCTTTGAGGACCGCGCCGAAGGTCTTCAGGCTGTCCGAGAGTTCCGGCTCGCAGTTCCCGCCTGCCGCCCCGCCGCCGTTGTCCGTCGCCATCGCAGTCGCCTTCCCCTGTGCCGCCGGGCCGTGCCCGTGCCGGGCCCGAACGCGTGCCGTACCGTGTGCCGGGCGCGCTGCGCCACGCTCGGCACGCACATCGTCACGTACGGCGACCATCCCGGTCCAGCGTGTGTATCAGTACAGCGGGAGCTGTATCAGGGGCGGACCTGCCGACGGTGTGTCAACACCCAGCAGGCTGGCCCCATGTCAGCCCCTCACACCCCGAGCCCGGCCTCGGTCCGCTCCTTCGTGCAGCGCTTCTCCGCCACCCGGCGCGGTGCGCGCCTCGCCCGGCTGCTCGCCGCGCACCAACTCACCGAGTGGGGCCACCCGCACGGCACCGAAGCGCATGACACCGTCGTCCTCGTCGTCGGGGAGCTCCCTGCGAACGCGGTTCTGCACGGCCTTGTTCCGGGGCGGGACTTCGCCCTCCGTCTCGTCCGCGACGACGGCAAGGGCCTGATCCGGATCGAGGTGTCCGACACCCACCCCGCCCTGCCGATGTGCAAGGCTCCCGGCGCGGACGAGGAGGGGGGCCGTGGGCTGGTCCTCGTCGACGCGCTCGCCGTCGACTGGGGCGTGCGCGACCGCCCGGGTCCCGGCAAGACCGTCTGGGCCGAGTGCGCGACGGTACCCCGGAGCCTCACGCACTCCTCGGCGCTTCGCCCGGGGCTGCCGTGGGAAGAGGAGCCGGCTGGAGCGAGGGCAGGGTCAGGTGCCACCAGTCGGTGAGGCGGTCGGGGACGGTGGCCGCGCCTTCGAGCGCCTCGGTCAGGGAACAGAGACCGAAGAACGCGCGCACCAGGGTGCGGGCGGTGCGGGCGGGGCGGACGTGGGGCGCCAGGTGGCCGGCGCTCCGCGCCTGGGCGAGGAGGCGGGTGGCGGCGGCGGTCCACAGGGGGAAGGGGTCGGGGAGCGCGGTGTTGATGGTGTCGCGTTCGGCCCACAGGCGTGCGCCCGCGCGCGTGACGGGGTCCCCGGCGAGGGCGTGGGCGATGTCGTAGCTCAGGGCGACGAGGCGGTCCAGTGGCGGGACCGTCTCGTCCGTGTACCGTGCGGCGAGGTCCGGCCAGGTGGCGAAGCGGTCCTGGACCACGGCGAGGGCGACGCCCTCCTTGCTGGCGTAGTGGAAGTAGACGGAGCCGCTGGTCCGCCCCGACCTGGTGCTTATGTCGTTGACGCTGGTGCCCGCGTATCCGCGTTCTGCGAAGAGGAAGGCGGCTGCTTCCAGGAGTGCTCTGCGGGTTGCCCTGGCCCGTTCCTGCAACGCCCTGTCCACCTTCGCTCAATTTCTCCGACAGCGACGAATGTAGTGCGCCCGCGTACGCCGGGGGCAAACTGAGGGCACGTTCGCGCGGTAATTACGCATTTCTTTCGAGGGGGAACGCGGTCGAGTGGTAATGGGGTCGGTCCGCTGTTTTTCCGGCCTCGTGCGGCGGCCGGGGGGTCCGGCGCCGCCGGTGCGGGTTGCCCGGTGAATATGTCTCAACTTCCTTGCGGTGCATCCGTGTTGAAGGATCGCGCTTTCGGCTGGCCGGGTCGGCGCCCGTGGGTCCATACACCCGGCCGTCCTCGCCGTCGATAACCCCTTGTGGTCATTGCCGCACTCTCCGGAGCGGAAATAACGTAACGGACGTGATGTTTCCGGTTGCTGCCGAAAGTCAGGAATGCGCGCGATTTCGCGCTTCGGTTGAGCCCTGACACGCGCCGGCCTGCGGCGCGCTCGGCGCGAGACACCGCCAGACCCGGATCGCGGTCACGCCGCGTGTGACCGCTCGCCCCTTCAGGAGGCCGCTGTGACCACTCCGGTACGCCCTTTGCTCGACTGGTCCCCCGAAGCAGTCGTCTTCGACTGCGACGGCACGTTGATGGACAGCGAACGCCACTGGCAGGAAGCCCGTCGCCGGGCCTTCCGGAGCTTCGGGTTCAAGGCTCCGCCGGGGTTCGCGGAGCAGGCCAAGGGCGTGCACTACGCCGACTGCGGGCGGCTGATGGCAGAAGCGGTGCACAAGCCCGAACTGACGGCCGACCTGACCGCGGCGCTCCTCGACCACTTCCTGTCCCTCGTCGCCGACGACCCGGTGACGATGCCGGGCGCCGTCGAACTGGTGCGGCTGCTCTCCGGCCGGCTGCCCCTGGCGGTGGCCAGCAACTGTCCGCTGGAGGTGGTCGAGGAGAGTCTCGCCCGGGCCGGACTGCGGGAGCGCTTCCAGCACGTCGTCGTTCCGTCCGGGGCGCCGCGGGAGACGGACGGCCCGGAGGGAGCGCCCGTGGCGGGGGCGGTGCGGCCCAAGCCGTGGCCAGACGTCTACGCCGAGGCGGTCCGGCTCTGCGGTGTCCGTCCCGGGCGGGCGCTGGCGGTCGAGGACTCCCTGACCGGCGTGGAGTCGGCCCGCCGGGCCGGGCTGCGGGTGCTCGGCGTCGGCCCCCGGCCGGGCGACGGGGGCGCGGGAGGGGCCGACCTGTGGGTGACCTCCCTGGACGATCCCGAACTCCTGGCGTGGGTCCGGACCCGGGTGGTCGGGCCGGACCCGGACCCGGGAAGGGGACAGGGCCCGGTGTGAAGGTCCCGCCCGACCCGCGACGTCCGGCGAGCGGCGTCAGTCGGTGAGGCCCAGGGAGCCCGCCGCCTGGATGGCGAGCCACACCTCCGTCAGGGCGCCGGTGGAGGACAGGTCGCGGCCGGAGAGGGCGCCGAAGCGGCGCAGGCGGTAGGCGAGCGTGTTCGGGTGGATGTGCAGCGCCGCCGCGGCGGTCTCGGTGCGGCGGTCGCGCTCCATCCAGGTGCGGACGGAGACCAGCAGCTGGGAGTCGTGGGCCGCGTCGTAGCGCAGCACCTCGCCGAGCACGTGGTCGACCAGTGCGGTCAGCACCGCGGGGTCCTCGGGCAGCCAGCGGCCCGTCGCGTCGGCGCCGTAACGGACCAGTGGGCGGCCCGACTCGACCGCCTTCGAGACCGCCCACAGGGCCTCGCGCTGGGCGACCTTCAGGGCCGCGCCCGGACGGAAGGGGCGGCTCATCCCGGCCGCCACGGCCGGTAGCCCGCCGATGGCCTCGGCCAGCTCCGGGGCGCCGAGCACATAGCGGTCGGCGCCGCGGGTGAGCAGCAGGTGGGAGTGGTCCTCGAGGCAGTGCAGCAGTGCCTCGTCGGGGGTGCGCCGGACCACGAACAGGACGGCGTCGCCCTCGATGGCGTGCCGGGCGAGCCTGCGGCGGGCGGCCGCCGGGTCGAGCACCTCCTGCAGCAGCTCCGCCAGGGTCTCGGCGCCCTCGCGGCGCAGTGTCTCGCGCTCGTTGCGCACCATCGCCACCCGCAGCGCCGCCACCGTGGCGATGTGCTGGACGACCGCCAGGCCGGCGGGCTGGGCGCCCTGCCGCTCGTACGCCACCAGGAAGCCCGCCGGGCCGCCGGGGGCCGGCACGGGCAGGACGAAACCGCCGGGGACGGTCGGCGGGGCGTCCACCGAGGAGGGCAGGACGCCCGGGTCGGGAGCGGGCACCCCGGGCAGCAGGGGGCGGCCCTGCGGGGTGCAGAGGTACACGTCGTACCCGGACAGGCGCTCGAGGCGGCGCAGGAGCGACGGCGTGTCGAGGTCCTCGGCCACCAACCAGCGCAGTGAGCCGAAGACCTGGAGCTGTGCGCCCAGCCGGTGCCGCGCGTCGTCCTGCACCGCGGCGGCGACCTCCTGGGACACCGCGATGAACGGAACGGCGAGCGGCACCTCCAGCACCGGGAAGTCCCGCTCCTCGGCCGTCCGGAAGAACGCGTCGTGCAGCGGGGGCGTGTGCAACTGCGCCGACAGGGCCAGCGCGGAGACCCCGGCGTCGTCCAGCAGCTCCAGATAGCGGCGCTGCCCGGCGGCGCCACGGGGGATCGCGAGCCCCGTCGTCATGATGACCTCGGCCCCCAGCAGCCAGGGCGTCGGGTCGTCCAACTCGCATACGTGCGCCCAGGATACGGAGCGGCCGAGGCCGTTGCTGCCCGCCTTCACCGACAGCTGGAGGGCGGGGAAGGAGAGCAGATCCTCGACAGTGAGTTTGTCGGTAGCCACATACAGGAGGCTATCTCTCTGTGATTGCCACCATTGTCGCAGGTCAGTAAGGGGCTCAGACTGTGGAGCCGTCCCCCGGTACGAACGGCAGGTGAAGAGCCCATGGCGACCTCGGTCACCGAAATCGAGACTCATGGTGTCGAGCAGATCCCGGACGAGGAGCGCACGGCCCGTCCGCTCGACCTGTTCCGGCTCGCCTTCGGCGGCGCCAACACCTTCGCGACGTGTGTGCTGGGTTCCTTCCCCATCCTGTTCGGCCTCTCCTTCTGGCAGGGGCTCGCGGCGACCCTGCTCGGCCTGGTCGCGGGCGCCCTGCTGCTCGCGCCGATGGCGCTCTTCGGCCCCACGAACGGCACCAGCAACTCCGTCTCCTCCTCCGCCCACCTGGGAGTGCACGGAAGAGTCGTCGGCTCCTTCCTCGCGCTGCTCACCGCGGTCGCCTTCTTCTCGATCTCGGTGTGGTCCTCCGGGGACGCCCTGGTCGGCGGCGCGCACCGGTTGCTGGGGGTGCCCGAGTCGACGATGACGTACGCCCTGGCGTACGCGGTCTTCGCCGGCCTGGTGCTGGTGGTCTGCATCTACGGCTTCCGCTTCATGCTGCTGGTCAACAAGATCGCGGTGGTGGCGGCCTCGGCCCTGTTCGTGCTGGGCGCCTTCGCCTTCGCCGGCGACTTCGACCCCGGTTACGCGGGTGCCTTCGCCTCGACCGCGGACCCGCTGTTCTGGCCGTCCTTCATCGGCTCCGCGCTGATCGTGCTCTCCAACCCGGTCTCCTTCGGCGCGTTCCTCGGCGACTGGTCCCGCTACATCCCGGCCGCGACGCCCCGCCGCCGGGTGATGGGCGCCGCGTTCCTGGCCCAGATCGCCACCCTGCTGCCGTTCGTCTTCGGCCTGGCCACCGCGTCGGTCATCGCGACCCAGGCCGGGAAGTACTTCGACCCGGACGCGCCCAACTACGTCGGCGGTCTGCTCGCGATCGCGCCCGGCTGGTACTTCCTGCCGCTCTGCCTCATCGCGCTGATCGGCGGCCTGTCCACCGGCACGACCGCGCTGTACGGCACCGGACTGGACTTCTGCAGCGTCTTCCCCCGCTTCAGCCGCGTCCAGGCGACGATCCTCATCGGCGTCCTGTCCATCGGGTTCATCTTCGTCGGCCGGTTCTGGCTGAACCTCACGCAGTCGATCTCCACCTTCGCCACCCTGATCATCACCTGCACTGCACCGTGGATGATCGTGATGGCCCTCGGCTACGTCACCCGCCGGGGCTGGTACGACCCGGAGGCGCTCCAGGTCTTCAACCAGCGCCGTACGGGCGGCCGCTACTGGTTCACCCACGGCTGGAACTGGCGCGGCCTGGCCACCTGGCTGGTCTCCGCCGCCGTGGCCCTGCTCTTCACCAACCTGCCCGGCCAGTTCGTCGGACCGCTCGGCAACCTGGCCGACGGCATGGACATCTCGCTGCCGGTCGGCCTCGTCCTCGCGGCGGTGCTCTACCTCGTCCTCCTCGCCCTGTTCCCCGAGCCGCGCGGGGTGTACGGGCCGGCGGGGCCCCGCTTCGTGCGGGCTTCCGACGCCGAGGTCCTGCCGATCAGCGGCGGCCCGCAGGAGGCGCCGGAGGCGCCGGCGGCGCCGGCACCGGTCGGCTGACACATCCGGCCCGGTCGCGTTCAGGTGGTGGTGGCGCGCAGGGGTGATCCGGGCGCCCGGACTCCGGGCGCCCGGGGAGCGATGAGTTTCGGTGTGATGGCGTGTCTCCTTCCATGACAGTTCCGAACCCGGACGATTCCGGCAGGCCGGTCACGACCCGGGACGAGACGAGGAGACATGGGATGAGCGCCGAGCAGGGCACCACCACCGCCACCGAGGACTTCTCCTACACGCTGAACCGGATGCTGGACGCTCCCGCGGCGGCGGTGTGGCGGGCGTGGACCACCCCCGAGCAGTACGCACAGTGGGCCGGGGCCGCCGCCGGGTCCGTCGAGATGGACGTACGGCCCGGCGGCCTGTGGAAGGCCACGATGGTCACCCCGGACGGAGGACAGTTCCCCCTGACCGGCTCCTACCTCGAGGTCGCCGAGAACCGCCGCCTGGTGATCGGCATGGATGTCCCCGGCAGGCCCGAGCCGGCCGCCATGACCCTGGAACTCGACGAACAGGAGGGACACCGCACAGGGATCGTGCTGCGTCAGACCTGTGACAGCGTCGAGGAACGCGACATGGCCGAGCAGGGCAGCACCATGCTCCTCGAGAGCCTCACCGCCTTCCTGGCCGGCCGACCGACGGACTGAGCCCCTGCAGGGGGCTCACGGGGCAGGCCCGCGTCTGCGCGGGCCTGCCCCGTCGGTGTTCCCGGACGGATCCCCGTGCCGTCCCGTCGTCCCGCGGGGCGTATGCGGCGTTCACCGGGCGATCCGGCCGAAGGTGCCCCATTGAACCACCAGGACCGCACAGACTCCGACGAGAGCATTGCTTCGGTTGTGTTCGAGTCCTAGGGTGTCCGTGGCTCAGCACTTGGCTCCGTCACCATTCGCAGTGATCCGTCCCGACAGCAACGCATCCTCAGTCACGGTGTGTTGACGGCCGGCCCTGGCATGCCCTCAGTCCGTGCAGCGGTGCCCTGTCGAACAGAGGAAGGCCACGGTCATGCCGCACCCGCACGTGTCTCCCACCGACCGGCCCGCCCACCCCGAGCGGCCGGTCGTCAGTCGCCGCCGGCTGCTGGAGCGCGGCGCCGGTCCAGGCTCTATACCGGCCGGCGAGGACGTGACCTTCGAGGCGTCCGCGGCCGTGCCCGAGCCGAAGCTGTGGTCGGCCGAACACCCCTACCTCCACACCGCCGTGCTGCGGCTGCGCGATCCGTCCGGCACCGTGACCGAGACCCTCGCGCACCGGATCGGCCTGCGCGAGTTCGCCCTCACGGACGGCCTGATACGTATCAACGGCCGCCCGGTCTCCTTCCGCGGCACCAACCGCCACGAGATGCATCCCGACCGCGGCATGGCCCTCACCCACGCGGACATGGTGAAGGGCATCGAGACCGTCAAGCGGCTGAACATCAACACCGTCCGCACCTCTCGCTACCCCAACGACCGGCTCTGGCTGGAACTCGCCGACGCCTACGGCCTGTACCTCGTCGACGAGACCAACCTCGAGACCCACGCCATCCGCGGCGAGTACCCCGGGAACCACGCCGACTGGACCGAGGCGTGCGTGGTCCGCGCGCAGAACACGGTGCACCGCGACAAGAGCGGAAGGTCCGGTGGCGGGCCTGGAACATGGGGGCGGCCTGTGCGAGGTCGTCCGCGTCCTGGCGGACGTGTCCGGCGCCGTCCTGGACGGCGCCGGCGAGGCCGACCGAGGTTCATGTCGGATTCCTGCGAGACCCCGCCCGCCCCGTCCCCGATGCTGGATCCATGCAGAAGGGGATGCACACCGACACCGAACGCTGCGTGCGGGCCGTCCGGTCCAAGGACGCGCGGTTCGACGGCTGGTTCTTCACCGCCGTGCTGACCACCGGCATCTACTGCCGGCCCAGCTGCCCGGCGGTACCGCCCAAGCCCGAGAACATGGTCTTCCAGCCGAGTGCGGCGGCCTGCCAGCAGGCGGGGTTCCGGGCCTGCAAGCGGTGCCGTCCCGACACCAGCCCCGGATCCCCGGAGTGGAACCAGCGCGCCGACGCCGTGGCCCGCGCCATGCGGTTGATCGCCGACGGGACCGTGGATCGGGAGGGCGTGCCCGGCCTCGCCGCCCGGCTCGGCTACAGCACCCGGCAGGTGGAACGCCAACTGCTCGCCGAGCTGGGCGCGGGACCCCTCGCCCTCGCCCGGGCGCAGCGCGCCCAGACCGCGCGGCTGCTCATCGAGACGACCGCCCTGCCGATGACGGAGATCGCCTTCGCCGCCGGGTTCTCCTCCGTCCGCTCCTTCAACGACACGGTGCGCGAGGTCTTCGCCCTGGCCCCGAGCGACCTGCGCGCCCGCGCGCCGCAGCGGACTTCCGGCAGCCCCACGAGCGCCCCCGGCGGCACGCCCGGCGCGCTGTCCCTGCGCCTGCCGTTCCGCGCCCCGCTCAACCCCGACAACCTCTTCGGCCACCTCGCCGCGACCGCCGTACCCGGCGTGGAGGAGTGGAGGGACGGCGCCTACCGGCGCACGCTGCGGCTGCCGTACGGGCACGGCGTCGTGGCCCTGGCCCCGCGGCCCGACCACATCGCCTGCCGCCTCACCCTCACCGACCCGCGCGATCTCACCGTCGCCATCAGCCGCTGCCGCCGGCTGCTCGACCTGGACGCCGACCCGGTGGCCGTCGACGACCGGCTGCGCACCGACCCGGTGCTCGCACCACTGGTCGACAAGGCGCCCGGCCGCCGGGTCCCGCGTACGGTCGACGAGGCGGAGTTCGCCGTCCGGGCCGTGCTCGGCCAGCAGGTCTCCACGGCCGCCGCCCGCACCCACGCGGCCCGCCTGGTCACCGCGCACGGCGAGCCGGTGGACGACCCGGACCCCGAGGGCGGCCTCACCCACCTCTTCCCGTCGCCCGAGGCACTCGCCGACCTGGACCCCGAGACCCTGGCCATGCCCCGCACCCGCCGGACCACCTTCACCACCCTGGTCCGCCGACTCGCCGACGGCGACCTCCGGCTGGGCGTCGGGAGCGACTGGCCCGAGACCCGCGAGAAGCTCCTCGCCCTCCCCGGCTTCGGCCCCTGGACGGCCGACGTCATCGCCATGCGCGCCCTGGGCGACCCCGACGCCTTCCTCCCCACCGACCTCGGCGTCCGCCGCGCCGCCCGCGAACTCGGCCTGCCGTCCACCCCGGCCGCGCTCACCGCACGCGCGGCGGCCTGGCGGCCCTGGCGGGCGTACGCGGTCCAGTATCTGTGGGCGACGGACGACCACCCGATCAACTTCCTGCCGGTGTAAGGAAACAGAGAGACACAGCCGATGAAGCAGCACACCGTGATCGACAGCCCCTACGGCCCGCTGACGCTCGTCGCCGACGACGGCGTCCTGTGCGGCCTCTACATGACCGACCAGCGCCACCGCCCCCAGGAGGAGACCTTCGGGGACCGCGACGACATCGTCTGCCCCGCGGCGAAGGAACAGCTGAAGGCCTACTTCGAGGGCGAGTTGAAGGAGTTCACCCTCGAACTGCGCCTGCACGGCACCCCGTTCCAGCGCCGCGTCTGGGACCAGCTGACGCGCATCCCGTACGGCGAGACCCGCTCCTACGGCCAACTCGCCGATGTCCTCGGCAACCCCAAGGCCTCCCGCGCGGTCGGCCTCGCCAACGGCCGCAACCCGATCGGCATCATCGTCCCCTGCCACCGCGTCATCGGCGCGAGCGGCGGCCTCACCGGCTACGGCGGCGGCCTGGCCCGCAAGCAGCGCCTGCTGGACTTCGAGCGGGGGACGGCCCTGTTCTGAGCGGCGATCCGGGCTAGGCCGCGATCCGGCCGAGCAGCGCGGGCAGGGCCGTGCCGATCGGCTCCCGGATGATCTCGTCGGCGCGGTCGTCGTACGGTGTCGGCTCGGCGTTGACGATGACGAGCCGGGCGCCGTGGTCGGCGGCGACGCCCGCGAGGCCGGCGGCGGGCTGGACCTGGAGGCTGGTGCCGACGGCGATGAAGACGGTGCAGGCCTTGCTGATCGCGAGTGCGTCGCCGAGCACCACGGGGTCGAGCCGCTCGCCGAACATCACCGTCGCCGACTTGAGGATCCCGCCGCACGCCCGGCACGGCGGATCCTCCTCACCGGCCTCGACCCGGGCGAGCGCGTCCTCCATCGGGCTTCGGGCGTGGCAGCCCGTGCACACCACGCTGCGTACCGTGCCGTGCAGCTCGAGCACCTTGCGGGCGGGCATCCCGGCGAGCTGGTGCAGCCCGTCCACGTTCTGCGTGATCACCCGCACCGGCACCCCGGACCGCTCCAGCTCGGCCACGGCGCTGTGCGCGGCGTTCGGCTCGGCCGCGAGCGCGCGGTTCTTGCGCCGCATCTGCCAGGACCGGCGGCGGATCTCGGGATCGCCCATGTAGTACTCGTACGTCACGAGCTTCTCGGCCTCCGGATCCCGCCGCCACAGCCCGTTCGGGCCCCGGTAGTCGGGGATCCCGGAGTCGGTGCTGACGCCGGCACCGCTGAGGAGGGCGACGAGTGGCTTGCTCATGCAGCCGAGGGTAGGCGGCCGCCGGCCGTCGCGGCGAGCCGATATCGGCGGGCGGGGCGTCGGGCGGGCACAGGTCAGTGCACCCGGTGCCCGTTCTCCAGTTCCGCGGTGTCCGAGCCGTCGGCGAGGACGTCCAGGGCGGCCAGCACCCGGCGCCCCAGAGAGCCCTGGAGGTACCCGGCCAGCTCCTCGCGCGGTACGAGCCGCCAGGACAGCAGCTCCTCCTCCTGCAACCGGATCGCCGCGAGGTCGTCCGCGCCGAGCACCCCGCCGTCGTACAGGTACGCCACCATCGGGGGCCGTCCGGGCCACCGCACCCAGTCCAGCGCGAGCAGCCGCCCGAGCGGCCGGTCGAGCCCGATCTCCTCGGCCGTCTCGCGCCGCGCGCCCTGCCGCGGGGTCTCCCCGTCGTCCGACTCGATCGTGCCGCCGGGCAGCGTCCATCCCTCCCGGTAGTTCGGCTCGACGAGCAGCACCCGGCCCTCACCGTCCCGGAAGAGGGCGGCCGCGCCGGCGAAGATCCGGGGGAGCGAGGCGAGGTAGGCGGCGAAGTCCTGAACGTCCTGCGTGGTGGTCATACGGGCAGGGTAGTGGCGCCGGGGACCTCCACCGTGGCGGCGGAGCGGCCCGAGCAGGGCGCACGGCAGCACACCCCGGTCCCGTGATCGACACCGAACGGCGCACGTGCCGGGGCACACGAGCCACAGGAGTCACCGACCGCACCGCCCGTATCCCGTGTCCCGCTCTTCCGGAGCCGGGATCAGGCCGCCGTCCGTGCCAGCCGCAGGGTGCGCTCCGCCAGCTCGCTGATGCGCACCCCGTCGAAGCCGAGGACCGCGCTGCGCACCGTGTCCCGGAGCGGGTCGCTCCACTGCTCTGGGACGGCCGACGCGCCGCACAGGACGCCGGCCACCGAGCCCGCCGTCGCCCCGTTGGAGTCGGTGTCCAGGCCACCGCGCACCGTCAGGGCGATGGTGCGGGTGAAGTCGCCGTCGCCGTACAGCAGACCGGCGGTGAGGACGGCGGCGTTCGGGACGGTGTGGATCCAGCCGAGGCCCGCCGTCTCCTCCTCGACCGTGGCGAGCGTGTCCTCCCAGGCCAGCCCGGCCTCGTGCAGGGCGCACACCCTGCGCACGGCGCGGGCCAGGCGGCAGCCCGCCGGGATCACCGTCAGCGCCTCGTCCACGGCGCGGCGCACCGTGGACGCCGTGAACGCCGCCGAGATCAGCGCCGCCGCCCACATCGCGCCGTAGACCCCGTTGCCGGTGTGCGACAGCACCGCGTCACGGCGGGCCAGCGAGGCCGCGCGGCGCGGGGCGCCGGGGGACGTCCAGCCGTGGATGTCGGCGCGGATCAGGGCGCCGATCCACTCCTGGTACGGGTTGTCGTAGGTGGCCGTCAGCGGTGGCCTGCGGCCGTTCGCGAGGTTCCGGTACGCCGCGCGTTCCGCGGTGAACGTCTGCAGGTACGGCAGCCGCAGCAGCCACAGGTCGCCCACCTGCTCGGTGCTGAAGCCGAAGCCGTGGGTCTCCAGCAGGTGCAGGCCGAGGATCGCGTAGTCGACGTCGTCGTCCCGGCAGCTGCCGTGGACGCGGCCGCGGACGCAGTACCGCCACTCGGGGCGCAGGTCGCGGCGGTCGCTCTCGGTGAGCGGTTCGGGCAGGTAGTCGTCGAGGGGGAGCGCCGCCGCCCGGCGCAGGTAGCGGTCGATGCGCTCACGGGTCCACACCTCGCCCTGCTCGACCGGCTTGCCCAGCATGTTGCCCGCGATCCGGCCCAGCCAGCCCCCGAGGACGCGGTCGGCGAGCCCCGGTTCCGTCTCCACAGCGGTCATGGGTCCGGTCTACCCGATTCCGGCCGCGGCCGCGCCTTCCCCGGCCGGGTGTCCGCCGGTCCGGGGGGCGACGCCGCGGCTGCCCGCCGGTTAGGGTCGCAGGGGCGCGCGACCGGCCTCGACACGCGTGAGGGACCCGGAGAGCAAGGGGATTGCGACAGTGGCGGACGCTGCAGTGAGCGGTACTCGATCAGCACGGTCGGCACAGCGGGTGCTCGTCGCCGCGGACAAGTTCAAGGGGTCGCTGACGGCCGTGCAGGTCGCCGAGCGGGTGACGGCCGGGCTGCGTCGGGTGGTGCCGGGCCTCGAGGTCGAGGCGCTGCCCGTGGCCGACGGCGGTGACGGCACGGTGGCGGCGGCGATCGCGGCCGGCTTCGACCGGCGGGAGGCACGGGTCACCGGCCCCGTCGGCGACGAGGTGACGGCGGTGTTCGCGTTGCGCGGCGACACCGCCGTGGTGGAGATGGCGGAGGCCAGCGGGCTCCAGCGGCTTCCGGACGGCGTACCGGCGCCGCTGACGGCGTCCACGTACGGTTCCGGCGAGCTGTTGCGGGCCGCGCTGGACGCGGGCGCGCGCACCCTGGTGTTCGGGGTCGGCGGCAGCGCCACCACGGACGGCGGTGCCGGCATGCTGGCCGCGCTGGGCGCCCGCTTCCTGAAGGCCGACGGTGAGCCGGTGGCACCGGGCGGCGGCGGCCTCGCCGAGCTGGCCTCGGCCGACCTGTCGGGCCTGGACCCGCGTCTGGGCCGGGTCGGGTTCGTGCTCGCCAGCGACGTCGACAACCCGCTGACCGGCCCGAAGGGGGCCCCGGCGGTCTACGGGCCGCAGAAGGGTGCCTCGCCGCAGGACGTGGAGCGGCTGGACGCGGCGCTCGGGCACTTCGTGCGGGTGCTGGAGGAGTCGGCCGGGGTGAAGGCCGCCGCGGAGTTCGCCGGTTCGGCGGGCGCGGGTGCGGCCGGCGGCATCGGGTTCGGCGCGCTGCTCCTCGGGGCCGGGTTCCGGCCCGGTATCGAGGTGATGCTGGACGTCCTCGGTTTCGCGCCCGCACTGGAGCGGGCCGACCTCGTGATCACCGGGGAGGGCTCGCTGGACGAGCAGACCCTGCACGGCAAGGCCCCGGCGGGGGTCGCCGCCGCGGCACGCGCCGCCGGCAAGGAGGTCGTCGCGGTGTGCGGGCGGCTCACCCTGTCGCCGGAGGCGCTGGGGCGGGCGGGGATCCGGCGGGCGTACGCGCTGACGGATCTCGAGCCGGACGTGGCGACGTGCATCGCGGAGGCGGGGCCGATCCTGGAGCGGACCGCGGAGCGGATCGCCCGGGACTTCCTGGGCTGAGGCCGCCGAAAGGCGAAGGGCCCCGAACCCAACCCTGGGTCCGGGGCCCTTCGCAGTGCCGTTACGACTGTGCCGCCCGCGCCTCGCGGCGGTTGTCGCGGAAGTTGTTCACCCGGCGGGCCGTGGCGAACAGCGGGATCACCGCGCCCAGCACCAGCTGCAGCGCGCACCCCGTCTGCAGCAGCAGCTGGCCGCTGGGGGCGTCGAAGGCCCACGCCGTCAGCATCCCCATGCTCAGCACGATCCAGGTCAGCATCGCCACCGCGAGGGGGCCCCGCGGCTTCGGGTACTCGACCCGGCTCACCATCAGCCAGGCGGTGCCCAGGATCGCCAGCACCGTCGCCACGAACGGCAGCTCCAGCAGCACGATCGAGACGACGGTCAGCGCGCCGAACGGTGACGGCATGCCCTGGAAGGTGCCGTCCTTGACCGTGACGCAGGAGAACCTCGCCAGTCTCAGCACCACCGCCAGCAGCACCACGATCGCGCCGACCGCGGCCACTCTCTGGTGCGCGTCGTCCGCGACCATGCCGTACACGAGGACGAAGTACGCCGGCGCCAGACCGAAGCTGATCAGATCCGAGAGGTTGTCCAGTTCCGCGCCCATCGGGGAGGAGCGCAGCTTCCGGGCCACCAGGCCGTCGAACAGGTCGAAGACGGCCGCGCACAGCATCAGGATCACGGCGGTGGCCGCGCTGTGGCGGGCCATGCCGGACTCCTGGCTGCCCGTGAGGTGCGGGATCAGGATGCCGGTGGTGGTGAAGTACACGGCCATGAAGCCGCAGGTGGCGTTGCCGAGGGTGAGGGTGTCCGCTATCGACAGGCGGAGCGAGAGGGGCATCTCCTCCTCGTCGTCCTCCTCGTCGGCGTCGGGCACCCAGCCGGCCTGTGTCTCAGGATCAATCACGGTCAATTCGAGTCACCCCTGCCACGGTCTTCTGCCCCACCTCGACGTCGATCTCGACGCCCTCGGGCAGGTAGAGATCCACCCGGGAGCCGAACCGGATGAGACCGATCCGGTCGCCCTGCTCGACCTTGGTGCCCTGAGGCACGTAGGGGACGATGCGGCGGGCCACCGCGCCGGCGATCTGGATCATCTCGATGTCACCGAGCTCGGTGTCGAAGTGCCAGACCACACGCTCGTTGTTCTCGCTCTCCTTGTTGAAGGCGGGAACGAAGCCACCGGGGACGTGCTCGACCGACGTCACCGTGCCGGCCAGCGGCGCCCGGTTGACGTGGACGTTGAGCGGGCTCATGAAGATCGCGACACGGGTCCGGCCGTCCTTCCACGGCATGATGCTCTGCACCACACCGTCGGCGGGCGAGATGACCCGGCCCCGGGCGATCTCGCGCTCGGGGTCGCGGAAGAACCACAGCATCCCCGCCGCGAGAGCGGTGGCGGGAACGGCTACGGCCTTGGCGGCACCCGAACGGCGGGCACGGACCAGGCTGACGGCTGCGGTGGCGACGGTCGGCAGAAGCCACGGCGATGCTCCGCGCGCGAGGCGTACACCGGCGAGGCTGTCGCGAGATGCAGAGGTTTTGCTGTGGGGCATGGATGACCTTCGTAGCGGATAGTGCCGCGCACTGACGGGGGACGGCGGCTTTCCGGCGATCGTAGCGGCTCCGGGTGACAACTGGGTAAGCCAGGCAGTCGAGTCGAAGGCCGGAGAGTGTTGACGGGGTGTGATCCGCTATTCCAAGAAAACACCCCGTATCCGGACATTCAGCCCTGGAATCGATACTCTTCGAGCAGTCGGCGGCCGATGATCATTTTCTGGATCTCGGCGGTGCCCTCTCCGATCAGCAGCATCGGGGCCTCCCGGTAGAGGCGCTCGATCTCGTACTCCTTGGAGAAGCCGTACCCGCCGTGGATCCGGAAGGCGTCCTCGACGACCTCCTTGCAGTACTCGGACGCGAGGTACTTGGCCATCCCTGCTTCCAGGTCGTTTCGTTCGCCGGAGTCCTTTTTGCGTGCGGCATTCACCATCATCGCATGCGCGGCCTCCACCTTGGTGGCCATCTCCGCGAGCTTGAACTGGATGGCCTGGTGGTGGGCGATCTGCTTGCCGAAAGTGTGACGCTGCTGGGCGTACCGGACACCGAGTTCGAAGGCGCGCTGGGCGACGCCGCAGCCACGCGCGGCCACATTGACGCGGCCGACCTCCACGCCGTCCATCATTTGGTAAAAACCGCGGCCGGTGACCCCGCCGAGCACCCGGTCCGCCGGAATCCGCAGGCCGTCCATGATGAGCTCGGTGGTGTCGACCCCCTTGTAGCCCATCTTGTCGATCTTGCCGGGGATGGTGAGACCGGGGCGGACCTCGCCGAAGCCGGGCTCCTTCTCCACCAGGAAGGTCGTCATCGACTTGTGGGGCGCCGTGCCCTCAGGGTGTCCTTCGTCACTGCGGACCAGAACGGCCACCAGGGACGACGTGCCGCCGTTGGTCAGCCACATCTTCTGGCCGTTCAGGACGTACTCCTCGCCGTCCTTGACCGCCTTCGAGGTGATCGCCGACACGTCCGAGCCCAGGGCCGGCTCCGACATGGAGAAGGCGCCGCGGATGTCGCCGGCCGCCATGCGGGGCAGGAAGTGGTCCTTCTGCTCCTGCGTGCCGTGCTGCTTGAGCATGTACGCCACGATGAAGTGCGTGTTGATGATGCCGGACACCGACATCCAGCCGCGGGCGATCTCCTCCACGCACAGCGCGTAGGTCAGCAGCGACTCGCCCAGACCCCCGTACTCCTCGGGGATCATCAGGCCGAACAGGCCGAGCTCCTTCAGGCCGTCGACGATCTGCTGCGGGTACTCGTCGCGGTGTTCCAGCTCGGTCGCGACCGGGATGATCTCCTTGTCCACGAAGTCGCGGACGGTGGAGAGGATCTCCTGCTGGATGTCCGTGAGGCCGTGGGTCTGGGCGAGACGGCTCATCTACTTCTCCTGGTCCTTCGGTTCGGAATCAGGGGTGCCGCCCCGCAGGGGCGTCGTTTGAGGGTGGTGGTGGGAGACGGGCGGGCGACCGGGCTGCTCGCCGCCGCGCTCCTTGACGTACGTCTCGGTGGGCACCATCACCTTGCGGCGGAAGACGCACACGAGTGTGCCGTCCTGCTTGTGGCCCCTGGTCTCGACGTGGACGATGCCCCGGTCGTTCTTCGACTTCGACGGCCACTTGTCGAGCACGGTCGTCTCGCCGTAGATCGTGTCGCCGTGGAAGGTCGGCGCCACGTGCTTGAGCGACTCGATCTCCAGGTTGGCGATCGCCTTGCCGGAGACGTCCGGGACGGACATGCCGAGCAGCAGCGAGTAGATGTAGTTGCCCACGACGACGTTCTTGCCGAAGTCCGTGGTCTGCTCGGCGTAGTTGCTGTCCATGTGGAGCGGGTGGTGGTTCATGGTGAGCAGGCAGAACAGGTGGTCGTCGTACTCGGTGACCGTCTTGCCGGGCCAGTGCTTGTAGACCGCCCCGACCTCGAACTCCTCGTAGGTGCGTCCGAACTGCATGGCGCTTACGCCTCCGGGATCTCGAACTTGCTGGTGCGCCGCATGCCGGCGGCGCGTCCCTTGCCGGAGATGACCAGGGCCATCTTGCGGCTGGCCTCGTCGATCATCTCGTCGCCGAGCATCGCGGAGCCCTTCTTGCCGCCCGCCTCGGACGTGTAGTAGTCGTACGCGTCCAGGATCAGCTCGGCGTGGTCGTAGTCCTCCTGGGAGGGCGAGAAGATCTCGTTCGAGGCCTCGACCTGCCCCGGGTGCAGCACCCACTTGCCGTCGAAGCCGAGGGCGGCGGCGCGCCGGGCGACCTCGCGGTAGCCGTCCACGTTGCGGATCTGCAGGTAGGGGCCGTCGATCGCCTGGAGGTTGTTGGCGCGGGCGGCCATCAGGATCTTCATCAGGATGTAGTGGTAGGCGTCCGCCGGGTAGCCGGGCGGTTGCTCGCCCACGACCAGCGACTTCATGTTGATCGACGCCATGAAGTCGGCCGGGCCGAAGATGATGGTCTCCACGCGCGGGGAGGCCTGGGCGATCTCGTTGACGTTGTTCAGGCCCTGGGCGTTCTCGATCTGCGCCTCGATGCCGATGCGGCCGACCTCGAAGCCCATCGTCTTCTCGATCTGCGTCAGCAGCAGGTCCAGCGCCACGACCTGCTGCGCGTCCTGGACCTTCGGCAGCATGATGCAGTCCAGGTTCGCCCCGGCGCCCTCGACGACCGTCACGACGTCGCGGTACGTCCACTCGGTCGTCCAGTCGTTGACGCGCACGACGCGGGTCTTGCCGGTCCAGTCGCCCTCGTTGAGGAACTTGACGATGGTGTGCCGCGCCTCGGGCTTGGCGAGCGGCGCGCAGGCGTCCTCCAGGTCCAGGAAGACCTGGTCGGCGGCCAGGCCCTGGGCCTTCTCCAGGAAGCGCGGGTTCGAGCCGGGCACCGCCAGACAGGAACGGCGGGGGCGGAGCCGGTTGACGGTCGTCATGCGGGGACCTCCAGGGGGTCGAGCTTGTTCGCGTTCCGGATCTCGTCGACGATCCGGCCGATGATGCCGGTGATGTCGAAGTCCTTCGGGGTGAAGACCGCGGCGACTCCCGCGGCCCGCAGTTCTTCGGCGTCACCGTTCGGGATGATGCCACCGGCGATCACCGGTATATCTGTGGCACCGGCCACACGGAGGCGTTCCAGCACGTCCGGCACCAGCTGGGCGTGCGAGCCGGACAGGATGGACAGGCCCACCGCGTGCACGTCCTCGGCGAGGGCGGCGTCCACGATCTGCTCCGGGGTGAGCCGGATGCCCTGGTAGACCACCTCGAACCCGGCGTCGCGGGCCCGCACGGCGATCTGCTCGGCGCCGTTGGAGTGGCCGTCCAGGCCGGGCTTGCCGACCAGGAACCGCAGCTTGCCGACGCCCAGGTCCTCGGCCGTCAGGTCCACCTTGCGGCGGACCTCGGACAGGGCCGAGCCCTCCTCGGCGGCGACCGCGACCGGCGCCGACGAGACGCCGGTCGGCGCGCGGAACTCGCCGAACACCTCGCGCAGGGCCCCGGCCCACTCGCCGGTCGTGGCGCCGGCGCGGGCGCACTCCAGGGTGGCCTCCATGAGGTTCTCGGTGCCGCGTGCGGCCTCCTTCAGCCTCTCCAGCGCCTTGCAGGGGCGCGGGTGGTTGAAGGGCGGCTGGTAGCGGGTGTCGCGCCAGTTCTGCAGCGCGGCGATGACGCGCGCCTCCACCGCCGGGTCGACCGTCTGGATCGCGGTGTCCAGGTCGGCGGTCAGCGGGTTCGGCTCGGTGCCCTCGAAGGCGTTGACGCCGATGATCTTCTCCTGGCCCGACTCGATCCGGGCCCGGCGCTCGGCGTGCGAGGCGACCAGCTGCGACTTCAGGTAGCCGGACTCGACGGCGGCCATCGCGCCGCCCATCTCCTGGATGCGCTCGATCTCCGCGAACGCCGACTCGACCAGCTCGGCGACCTTCGCCTCGATCACCTTCGAGCCCTCGAAGATGTCCTCGTACTCCAGCAGGTCGCTCTCGTGCGCCAGCACCTGCTGGATGCGCAGCGACCACTGCTGGTCCCAGGGCCGGGGCAGGCCCAGCGCCTCGTTCCAGGCCGGCAGCTGCACGGCACGCGCGCGGGCGTCCTTGGAGAGGGTGACCGCCAGCATCTCCAGCACGATCCGCTGGACGTTGTTCTCCGGCTGGGCCTCGGTCAGGCCCAGGGAGTTGACCTGGACGCCGTAGCGGAAGCGGCGGTGCTTGGGGTTCTCGATGCCGTACCGCTCGCGGGTGATGCGGTCCCAGATCCGGCCGAAGGCGCGCATCTTGCACATCTCCTCGACGAAGCGGACGCCCGCGTTCACGAAGAAGGAGATGCGGCCGACGACGTCACCCATGCGTTCCTGCGGCACCTGGCCGCTGTCGCGCACCGCGTCCAGCACGGCGATCGCGGTGGACATCGCGTACGCGATCTCCTGCACCGGCGTGGCGCCCGCCTCCTGCAGGTGGTAGCTGCAGATGTTGATCGGGTTCCACTTGGGGAGGCGGGAGACCGTGTACGCGATCATGTCCGTCGTCAGGCGGAGCGACGGCCCCGGGGGGAAGACGTGCGTCCCCCGGGACAGGTACTCCTTGACGATGTCGTTCTGGGTCGTGCCCTGGAGCTCGGTGATGTCCGCGCCCTGCTCCTCCGCGACGACCTGGTAGAGCGCCAGCAGCCACATGGCCGTGGCGTTGATCGTCATCGAGGTGTTCATCTGCTCCAGGGGGATGTCCTTGAACAGCCTGCGCATGTCACCGAGGTGCGCGACCGGCACGCCGACCCGACCGACCTCGCCGCGGGCGAGGACGTGGTCGGAGTCGTACCCGGTCTGGGTCGGCAGGTCGAAGGCGACCGACAGACCCGTCTGGCCCTTGGCGAGGTTGCGCCGGTACAGCTCGTTGGACGCCTCGGCCGTGGAGTGACCGGCGTACGTGCGCATGAGCCACGGCCGGTCCCGTTCCCTTCGCGCCTGCGGCGCGGTCTGACGCTCAGTCATCCGGCAGCCCTCAGATGTTCCGGAAGCGGTTGATGGCGTCGACGTGCCGCGCGCGCATCTCCTCGTCGCGCACGCCCAGGCCCTCCTCGGGGGCCAGGCACAGCACGCCGACCTTGCCCTGGTGGAGGTTGCGGTGGACGTCGTACGCGGCCTGGCCGGTGTCCTCGAGGGAGTACACCTTGGAGAGCGTCGGGTGGATCTTGCCCTTGGCGATGAGGCGGTTGGCCTCCCAGGCCTCGCGGTAGTTGGCGAAGTGGGAGCCGATGATCCGCTTCAGCGACATCCACAGGTAGCGGTTGTCGTACTGGTGGTCGTACCCGGAGGTCGACGCGCAGGTGACGATGGTGCCGCCCTTGCGCGTGACGTACACGGAGGCGCCGAAGGTCTCGCGGCCCGGGTGCTCGAAGACGATGTCGACGTCCTCGCCGCCGGTGAGTTCGCGGATGCGCTTGCCGAAGCGCTTCCACTCGCGCGGGTTCTGGGTGTGCTCGTCCGCCCAGAACTTGTAGTCCTCGGCGCTGCGGTCGATGATCAGCTCGGCGCCCATCCTCCGGCAGATCTCGGCCTTCTGCTCGCTGGAGACCACGCAGATCGGGGTGGCGCCGCCGGCCAGTGCGAACTGGGTGGCGTACGAGCCCAGGCCGCCGCTCGCGCCCCAGATCAGCACGTTGTCGCCCTGCTTCATCTGGGCGCCGTTGCGGGAGACCAGCTGGCGGTAGGCGGTGGAGTTGACCAGGCCCGGGGCGGCGGCCTCCTCCCAACTGAGGTGGCCCGGCTTGGGCATCAGCTGGTTGGACTTGACCAGGGCGATCTCCGCGAGGCCGCCGAAGTTGGTCTCGAAGCCCCAGATGCGCTGCTCGGGGTCGAGCATCGTGTCGTTGTGCCCGTCGGAGGACTCCAGCTCGACGGAGAGGCAGTGCGCGACGACCTCGTCGCCGGGCTGCCAGGCGTTGACGCCGGGGCCGGTGCGCAGGACGACGCCCGCGAGGTCGGAGCCGATGATGTGGTACGGCAGGTCGTGGCGCTTGGTGAGCTCGCTGACCTTGCCGTAGCGCTCCAGGAAGCCGAACGTCGACAGCGGCTCGAAGATCGAGGTCCACACCGAGTTGTAGTTGACCGAGGAGGCCATGACGGCCACCAGGGCCTCACCCGGGCCGAGTTCGGGCACGGGCACGTCGTCGAGGTGGATCGACTTGCGGGGGTCCTTGTCGCGGGTGGCGAGTCCGGAGAACATCTCCGTCTCGTCCTTGTGCACGGTGATCGCACGGTACGACTCGGGCAGCGGCAGGGCGGCGAAGTCCTCCGACGTGGAGTCGGGCGACTGGATCGCGGCCAGGATGTCCTTGACGGTCACGGTGTTGCCTCCGGCGATGAGCGGCCCTGATGAGGGAGGGGGCGCTGAGGATTACGTCGGTGCTGCTGAGGGTTCGAGGGGATGCCGTCGGTTCGGCGGGGGTGGTGCTTCGGCAGCGCTTTGTGGCGCGGGAGGTGCCTGTGACGCAGGCGTCCGGGCGGGCAGGCCGGAGAGGCTTGCTGGGACAGCCGGCGCACGAATGGTCTCTGCGCGCCGGCCGCCCGGACTCCTTCAACGTATGGCACGGCGTGACAGTCCGCAAGGCACTGGGTGCCAGAAATCGGTCTCAGATGAAATCTTTACGTGACAAATGAGCGATGATCGATCGAACGGTGTCCGGAGGGGGCGCCAAAAGGGGCTCTGGCATGGCAAAACGGCCACCCCGAGGGGTGGCCGTCGTCACAGTGGTGAGAGAGGCGCTCAGCGTGCGCCGGGGTTCTCTCAGCGCTCTTTGAGGGCTTGTTCGATGGTCCGCATCACCTCGTCGAGCGGGGCGTCGGTGCGGGCGACCGTCACCAGCACCTCACCCCGGTCGGACACCGACGCGGCGGGCGGCCTCGGGGGCGCGGCGCGGCGGCCCGCCATGATCCCGCTCCCGAAGGTCCTGCGGACGATCGAGAAGGCGTGGTCGAGCTCCGCCTCCACATCGCCCTGGCCGTCCGCCCTGAGCCAGCGCCGGAGCACATGGTTGTGCGCGGTGACCACGGCGGACGCCGCGACCTCCGCCAGCAGCGGCTCGTCGCCGGTGTCCTCGTCGTTCGCGTGCTCGTCGAAGTGGCCGAGCAGATAACGGGTGAAGAGGCGCTCGTAGCGGGCCACCGAGGCGATCTCCGCCTCACGCAGCGTGGGCACCTCGCGCGTCAACCGGTAGCGGGCGACCGAGATCTCCGGCCGCGCCGCGTACATCCGCATGACCTCCTTGATGCCGCGGCACACCGTGTCGAGCGGATGCTCGTGCGGCGGCGCGGCGTTGAGCACCGCCTCGGCGCGCACCAGGGTGTCGTCGTGATCCGGGAAGATCGCCTCTTCCTTGGAGCGGAAGTGCCGGAAGAAGGTGCGGCGGGCGACCCCGGCCGCGGCCGCGATCTCGTCGACGGTGGTGGCCTCGTACCCCTTGGTCGCGAACAGTTCCATCGCGGCGGCCGCCAGTTCCCGGCGCATCTTGAGCCGCTGGGCGGCTGCGCGACTGCCGGTGGAACGCTCCGGCGGTTCGGTCGTGGCTGGTGTACGGGCGGACTTGGCGGGCTGGGACATGCCCCGAACGTACTGCATGCGCGCGGCTCGGCGCGCGGGGCCGGCGGCTCCCCCGCCTTCCGGGGGCGGGGAAGCCGTGCGGCCCGTGGGCTGCGCGAACCGGCCGGGATCCAGCAGCCCGCCCCACTGGGCGGCGCCGCGGAACCAGTCGTCCAGGCGGTGCTGCTCAGCGCTTGACATATTCGCGGAAGCCACGGCCGGTCTTGCGGCCGAGGCAGCCCGCGGCCACCAGGTGCTCCAGCAGCGGGGCCGGGGCGAGCCCCGGGTCGCGGAACTCGCGGTGCAGGACCTTCTCGATCGCGAGCGAGACGTCCAGCCCGACGACGTCCAGCAGCTCGAAGGGGCCCATCGGGTAGCCGCCGCCCAGCTTCATCGCGGCGTCGATGTCGTCGAGGGAGGCGTAGTGCTCCTGCACCATCTTGACCGCGTTGTTGAGGTACGGGAACAGCAGCGCGTTGACGATGAACCCGGCCCGGTCGCCGCAGTCCACGGCGTGCTTGCGGATCGTCCGGCAGACCTCGCGCACCGTCGCGTGGACGTCGTCGGCGGTCAGCACCGTGCGGACCACCTCGACCAGCTTCATGGCCGGCGCCGGGTTGAAGAAGTGCATGCCGATCACGTCCTGCGGACGCGAGGTGGCACGGGCGCAGGCGATCACGGGCAGGGACGAGGTGGTGGTGGCGAGCACCGCGCCCGGCTTGCAGACCTTGTCCAGCGCGGCGAACAGCTGCTGCTTGACCTCCAGTTCCTCGGCGACCGCCTCGACCGCCAGGTCCACGTCGGCGAAGTCGTCGTAGGTGCCCGTCGGCCGGACGCGCTCGAGGGCCTGGGCGGCGGCCTCGGCGGTCATCCGCCCCTTGTCGACGGAGCGCGCCAGGGACTTGCCGATACGCGCCTTGGCACCCTGTGCCTTCTCTTCGCTGCGGGCGGCCAGGACCACCTCGTAGCCGGCCTTCGCGAACACCTCGGCGATACCGGAGGCCATGGTGCCCGAACCCGCCACCCCCACCGAGCGGACCGGCCGGCCCGCGACGGGGGAACCGCCCGCCAGGGGGGTCAGCGCGTCCCGCACGACGACGGCGCTGCCCGGTTCCTCGTACGTGTAGAAACCACGCCCGGCCTTGCGGCCCGTCAGCCCCGCCTCGCTCAGCTGCTTGAGGATCGGGGCCGGCGCGTGCAGCCGGTCGTGGGACTCCGCGTACATGGCCTCCAGGACCGTACGCGCGGTGTCCACACCGATCAGGTCGAGCAGCGCCAGCGGACCCATGGGCAGACCGCAGCCCAGTCGCATCGCCGCGTCGATGTCCTCGCGGGAGGCGTAGTGCGCCTCGTACATCGTGGCGGCCTGGTTGAGGTAGCCGAACAGCAGCCCGTCGGCGAGGAATCCGGGCCGGTCGCCCACCGCGACGGGCTCCTTGCCCAGGTCCAGGGCGAGGTCGGTGACCGCGGTGACGGCCTCCGGCGCGGTCAGCACCGAGGAGACGACCTCCACCAGCTTCATCGCCGGGGCGGGGTTGAAGAAGTGCAGGCCCAGCACGCGCTCGGGGCGGGCCGATTCGGCGGCGAGGCGGGTGACCGACAGGGCGTTGGTGCCGGTCGCCAGGATCGTCTCCGGCCGCACGACGGCGTCGAGTTCACGGAAGATCTGCTGCTTGATCCCGTACGATTCCGGCGCCACCTCGATCACCAGGTCGGCGTCGGCCGCCGCCGTGAGATCGGTCGAGGTGGTCACGCGGGCGAGGAGGTCCGTGCGCTCCTGCGCGGTGAGCCGTCCGCGCTCCACGGCGCGGGCGGTCGAGGACTCCAGGGTGGCGACGCAGCGCGCGGCCTGGGCCGCACTGATGTCGACGCCGACGACCTCGCGGCCGGCCTTGGCCAGGACCTCGGCGATGCCGGTGCCCATGGTGCCGAGGCCGACGACGGCGATGGTCCTGAACGGGGACGCGGGAGCGCCGGACTGGGGGGACAGGGGAGTGGCCATCGAGGGACTCCAGGAATGAGGGTGACGACGGAAACCGCGCCCGGATGCGCCGAGGGCGCACGGGGTGCGAGCGGAGTGCGGGTGATGCCGGGCTGCGAGCGCACACGCCCGGTGCCGTCGCGGCGGACGCGTGCACGCCCGGAAACGGCGGTCCGACCGGCCCTGTCCCGGGGCCGAGCCGTACTGCGGTACACGAGTACCGAACCGACTGCACTCACCGTGGCCGCGTCACCAGACCACAGTGAGGAGAAACAGAGTGCAGGAAACGAAAACACGAGTGGGTCACTCGCTCCTCTGAGCTTAACTTGCGGGTAACGAGCGCGCCAGCCCCCGGTGTTTGTGATGTACGTCCCGATCAACCCCCCGGGCGCCTAACCTCGGGTGCATGGACGAAGAGTTGCGTTCGCTCACGGAGCGCTTACGGGCCGAGGCGTCCGGTCCGGCAGCCCTCGACCGGCTCCTGGCGATCGAGGACCCCGATGCCCTGGCCGCCGTGCTCACCGAACCCGGGCAGCCGCTGTGGGCCAGGGAACTGGCCGCCTTCCGGCTGGGACTGGCGGGGGACCGGCGGGCCTTCGAGTCCCTGGTGCTCCTCCTCAACCACCGCGACCCCCCGCGCTGCGCCGGCGCCGCGTACGCGCTGGCCCGGCTCGGCGACCCGCGCACCGCCCGCGCCGCCGCCGCGCTCGCCACCAACGAACTCCGTGTCGCCTACGCCCTGCACCCGGTACGCCTGCTGGTCGAACTGCGCGCCCCGGAGGCGGTGCCCGCCCTGATCACCACCCTGCGGCGCAGGCTGCACCCCCATGACCCGTACCGCCGGGTCGCCCTCGCGTGCGTGGAGGGGCTGGGCGAACTCGGCGACGCCCGCGCCGAACCCGTCCTGAACGAGGCCCTCGCCCACCCGGCGCTGGCCGAGGCGGCGGTCCACGCCCTGGCCCGGATCCCCCGGCGGCGCCGGGCACCCGGCCCGCGCGTTCCCGGCCAGGGGTAGCGGGACCGACCGAGGGCGCCGACGTCGGCACGGCCCGGTCGGTCGGCCCGTCAGATGCTCAGCTGCGGAAGCCGAGCAGGCCGTGCAGGGTCGATCCGCGTGCCGTGCCCGGCGTCGCCCTCGACGTCCGCGGCGTCGGATCGGGCAGGGCTTCGCACACCGCGTCGGCCCGACCGTGACCGCGTGGCACGGTCCCGTCGGCCAGATACGCCGCCAGATGCCCGTCGAGGCAGGCGTTGCCGCTCAGCGTGATGCCGTGGTTGCCGCCGCCCTCCTCGACCACCAGGCTGGAGCGGGCGAGCAGCCGGTGGACCGTCACACCGCCCCGGTACGGAGTGGCCGCGTCGTCGGTGGCCTGGAACAGCAGCGCCGGCGGCAGCTTCCCGTTGGCGATGTCCACCGGCCGCAGCGACCGGGTCGGCCAGAACGCGCACGGTGCGTTGTACCAGGCGTTGTTCCAGGCCATGAACGGCGCCTTTTCGTGCACCTCCCTGTGGTCCTTGCGCCACTGCCGCCAGTCCCGCGGCCAGGACACGTCCCGGCACTCGACCGCCGTGTAGACGCTGTAGCCGTTGTCGCCCGCGGCGTCGACCGCGCCGAAGTCCTCGTACGTCTGGACCAGCGGCCCGGCGTCGGCGTCGTTCACATACGCCGCGAACGCCTCCGCCAGGTAGGGCCAGTAGCCGTTGTGGTAGCCGCCCGGGAGGAAGGTGTCCTCCAGCTCCGCGGCGCCCACCTTGCCGCCGGCGGGCTTCTCGGCCAGGGCCGCGCGCATCGCGTACCACTTGGCCTCGATCCGCTTCGCGTCGGTGCCGAGCCCGTACGTGGCGTCGTGTTCGGCGATCCAGCCCATGAGGGCGCGGTGGCGCTCGTCGAAGGCGCGGTCCTGGTCCAGGTTGGAGTCGTACCACACCTCTGTGGGGTCGACGATCGAGTCCAGGACCAGGCGCCGCACCCGCTCCGGGAACAGCTTGGCGTACACGGCGCCCAGGTAGGTGCCGTAGGAGTAGCCGAGGTAACTGAGCTTCTTCGCGCCCAGCGCCTGACGGACCACGTCCATGTCGCGGACCGTGCTGGTCGTGTTCACGTGCGGCAGCAGATCCGCGTACTTCTTGCCGCAGGCGTCGGCGAACGACTTCGCGCGCTCGAGGTTGGCCAGCTCCACCGCGGGTGTGCTCGGCACCGGGTCCGGCCGTACCGGGGCGAACTGGCCCGGCGCGCAGTCCAGTGCGGGCTTGCTCGCGCCCACACCGCGCGGGTCGAAGCCGATCACGTCGTACTGGGCGGCCACCTCCCTCGGCAGCGAGGCCGCGACGAACCCGGCGAGCGTCAGCCCGCTGCCGCCGGGGCCGCCCGGGTTCACCAGGAGAGGACCCTGGTACGTCTTCGCGGTGTGCGGTACGCGGGACAGCGCGAGCGTGATCCTCCGCCCGTCGGGACGGGCGTGGTCGAGCGGTACTTCGACGGACGCGCACTGCAGCGTCGGATGGCTCTTGGTACCGCACTCCTTCCACACCGGCTTCGCCGCGCGGAACGCGTCGGCGCCGCTCGGTGCGACCGCTTCGGCGGGCAGGGCCGTCAGGCTCCCGGCCATGACGGCGGCGGCACTGCACAGCACTGCTGCGCGTTTCCTCATGGGGCCTCCCAGGGCGGAGGGTCGGTGAACCGCGGGACTCACGGTTCACGCGGCATCGTCCCGGAACGCGCCCCCGGATGAACGTGTCCTACCGACTCTTGACCCGATCGGGTTGCCCGATGCCCTCGAACGCTCCTAAAGGAGCGAGAGTTGGGTCGGTCCGGACCCGGGAGACCCGGAGAGCGGCGGCCCGGCCGCCCCGGTGGGCCCGACGCGGTGGGGCAGCTCCGCGCGCGTGGGGCCGATGCCGTACTCCCGGGCCAGGTCGTGCACCTGACGGGTGACCCGGCGCTGGTACCACTTCGGGGCGTAGGCGCCCTCCGCGTACAGCCGCTCGTACCGGCTCACCAGGTGCGGGTGGTGCCGCCCGAGCCAGGACATGAACCACTCGCGGGCGCCCGGCCGCAGGTGCAGCACCAGCGGCGTGACGGAGGTGGCGCCCGCCGCGGCGACCGCCCGCACGGTGGCCCGCAGTTGCTCCGGGCGGTCGCCCAGGAACGGGATCACCGGCGCCATCAGGACCCCGCAGCCGATGCCGTGCGCGGCGAGCGTCCGCACGACCTCCAGCCTGCGTTCCGGTGCGGGCGTGCCCGGCTCCACCGTGCGCCACAGCCCGGTGTCGGTGAAGCCCACGGAGACCGAGACGCCGATGTCGGTGACCCGGGCCGCCTGTCGCAGCAGCTCCAGGTCGCGCAGGATCAGCGTGCCCTTGGTGAGGATCGAGAAGGGGTTCGCGTGGTCCCGCAGCGCGGCGAGGATGCCCGGCATCAGCCGGTAGCGGCCCTCCGCGCGCTGGTAACAGTCGACGTTCGTGCCCATCGCTATGTGCTCGCCCTGCCAGCGCCGGGCGGCGAGCTGACGGCGCAGCACGTCGGGCGCGTTCACCTTCACCACGATCTGGCTGTCGAAGCCGATGCCCGTGTCCAGGTCCAGATAGCTGTGCGACTTGCGCGCGAAGCAGTACACGCAGGCATGTGTGCAGCCCCGGTAGGGATTCACGGTCCACTCGAAGGGCATGCGGGAGGCTCCGGGCACCCGGTTGAGGACCGAGCGGGCGCGGATCTCGTGGAACGTGATTCCGGCGAACTCCGGTGTGTCGAAGGTACGGGTGGTCACCGCCTCCGCGCCGAACAGCGCGGCGTCGGCCCGGCTGTGTTCGGAGCCCGGTGTGAGGTTCTCCCAGCGCATGACACCTCCTCGGTAGCACTGGCCCACAGAATAGAACAAGTGTTCCCTTGATCGTGTGAACGACATCTTCGGTCACCCTCCCGATCAGTTCCGGACTCCCGATTTGAGGGGCCGGGTGAGGGGGTGATTGGCTTGAGCCGACCCCTTGAGCACCCTGAGAACTCATGTCCTGGAGGAAATCGATGGCGCAGGTCGAGGCCACTACGGAGCGGATCGTCGCGGCGGACGCGGAGACGGTGTTCGACGCCATCGCCGACTACAGCGGCACGCGCGCGAGGCTGCTGCCCGAGCAGTTCAGCGAGTACGAGGTCCGGGAGGGCGGCGACGGGGAGGGCAGCCTCGTCCACTGGAAGCTCCAGGCCACCAGCAAGCGCGTCCGCGACTGCCTCCTGGAGGTCACCGAGCCGAGCGACGGCGAACTGGTCGAGAAGGACCGCAACTCCTCCATGGTCACCGTCTGGCGCGTCACCCCGGCCGGGGAGGGCAGGTCCCGGGTCGTCGTGACCACCACCTGGACGGGCGCGGGCGGCATCGGCGGCTTCTTCGAGAGGACCTTCGCGCCCAAGGGGCTCGGGCGCATCTACGACGCACTGCTCGCCAAGCTGGCCGCCGAGGTCGAGAAGTAGCCGTCGCTTCAAGAGGTCGGTGACGAGGGGAGGTTGGCCCCTGGGCGCCTCTCCTCACCGGTTCGAGTGATCTCCGCACCGGCCTTCCGTATGCCGTAACTCGTCGCGCTTGCTCGTAGTTGTCGCTTTTACGCGGGAATTGTGTGGCAGCGCGACGAGGGGAGCGGCACGTGGGCGGCACCGGCGGGATCACTCTGACGCAGGACGAACCGGTCGCGGCGGCGGCCCCGTCGGCCGAGCGTCCGCCTCCGGAACGGGCCCACGGACCGGGTCCGGAGGCGGTCCCGGAGTACGGCCCGGAGTACGAAGCGGAACCCGGGGCGGAGCCCCCTCAGGGGCCGGTGGGCCCGGCGTTGAGCCGCCGCAGGGTGCGGCTGGTGTTCTTCGCGCTGATGCTGGCGCTGCTGCTCGCCGCCCTCGAGCAGATGATCGTCGCCACCGCCCTGCCGAAGATCGTCGGCGAACTGCACGGCCTGGACCGGATGTCCTGGGCGATCACCGCCTATCTGCTCACCGCCACCGTCGGACTGCCGATCTACGGCAAACTCGGCGACCTGTTCGGCCGCAAGGGCGTCTTCCAGTTCGCGATCGTCGTCTTCGTCGTCGGCTCCGCGCTCGCGGGCCGGGCGCAGACCATGGACCAGCTGATCGCCTACCGCGCGGTGCAGGGCGTCGGCGCGGGCGGACTGATGATCGGCGTCCAGACGATCATCGCGGACATCGTGCCCGCACGGGAACGCGGCCGGTTCATGGGCCTGATCGGTGCCGCCTTCGGCCTCGCCTCGGTCGCCGGACCGCTGCTCGGCGGCTACTTCACCGACCACCTGTCATGGCGCTGGTGTTTCTACTTCAACGTGCCCTTCGGCCTCCTGACCCTGGCCGTCGTCGCCCTGGTGCTGAAACTCCCCAAGCCCTCCGCCAGACCCCGGCTGGACGTCCTCGGCGCCCTGCTGCTGGCCGCGGCCTCCACCTGCCTCGTGCTGCTGACCAGTTGGGGCGGGACCGAGTACGCCTGGGACTCGCGCGTCGTCCTCGGCCTCGGTGCGGGCGGCGCTGCGGCCACCGTGCTCTTCCTCGTCGTCGAGCGCTTCGCCGCCGAACCCCTCATCCCGCTCCGGCTGTTCAGGGACTCCGTCTTCAACGTCACCGCCCTGGTGGGGCTGGTGATCGGCGTCGCCCTGTTCGGCGCGGCCAGCTACCTGCCGACGTACCTGCAGATGGTCGACGGTGCCACGGCCACCGAGTCGGGCCTGCTGATGCTGCCCATGATGGCCGGCATCGTCGGCGCATCCATCGTCTCGGGGCAGCTCATCAGCCGCACCGGCCGCTACCGGCGTCACCCCCTGCTCGGCGCCGTCCTCGCCATCGTCGGCATGTGGTTGCTGTCCCGCCTCGAACCCGGCACGCCCCGGTTGCACTACAGCATCTGGATGGCCGTCCTCGGCGCCGGCATCGGCATGGTGATGCCCGTACTGGTCCTCGCCGTGCAGAACTCCGTGCGCCCCGGCGACCTCGGCACCGCCACCAGCGCCAACAACTACTTCCGGCAGATCGGCGGCAGCGTCGGCGCCGCGGTCTTCGGCACCCTCTTCGCCGGCCGGCTCACCGACGCGCTCGCCGAACGGCTCCCGGCGGGGGAGGGCGCGGGGCTGCCCGACGCAGGGTCGATCACCCCGCAGCTCGTGCACGCGCTGCCGCCCGCACTGCGCGACCTCTACGTCCAGGCCTACGCCGACGCCATGCCGCGCATCTTCCTCTACCTGGTGCCGGTGCTCGTCCTCGGCCTGCTCATCACCTTCTTCCTCAAGGAGAAACCCCTGGTGTCCCACTACGCCCCCACCGCCGACCCGACAGCCGAAACACCGCACATGACGGCGCCCGTACCGCAAGCCCGGTCGCCGCACGCCGCGGGCATCGCCGTCTGCGGCACCGTCCAGCATCCGGACGGGACCGTGGTACCGCGCGCCGCGCTCACCCTCATCGACGTCGCCGGGCAGCAGATCGGGCGGGGCGCGAGCGGCGCCGACGGGCGGTACGCGCTGGCCACCCCCGGTCCGGGGTCGTACGTCCTGATCGCCGCCGCGGGCGGGCACCAGCCGCAGGCGGTCTCGGTGACCGTCGGCGAGCGGCCCGTCGAGCTGGACGTCGTCCTCGGGGGCGCGGGCCGCCTCGCCGGCTGTGTGCTCACCGCCGACGGTTCGCCCGTACGGGACGCCATCGTGACCCTGACCAACGTCCACGGCGAGGTCGTCGCCACCACCCGCAGCGGCCGGGAGGGCGGCTACGAGATCACCGAGCTGGTGGCCGGTGAGTACACCCTCGCCGCGAGTGCGCCCGCGTTCCGCCCGGCCGCGCTCCCCGTCACCGTCCAGGCCGCCCGGGAGACCCGTCAGGACGTCGAACTGGCCGGTGGCGCCGTGCTGCGCGGCACCGTGCGGGCCGGTGGCGGGCGGGCCGTGGAGGACGCGCGCGTGACCCTGCTGGACGCGGCGGGCAACGTGGTCGACACCCTCACCACCGGGCCGGACGGGACCTTCCGGTTCGTCGACCTGTCGTCCGGCGAGTACACCGTCATCGCCGCCGGCTATCCGCCGGTCGCCACCGTGCTCCAGGTCGCCGGGGGCGGCCGCACCGAACGGGACCTGCAGCTGGGCCACGAGGACTGACCACGGGCCGAACCCGGATGCGTACCCGGCGGGCAATTCCCGTATTGCCGCACATCGCCACCGGCCATGGCCGTACGGTGGTGACGGCGTTACAGATCTTGGGAGCCGTGGGGAGAGAGGGCCTGGGCCATGGACCGTGGCACCGAGCGGGGCGCACCGGCCGACCAGGGAGCCGAGGACGACGGGTCGGCCGAGGGCCTCGGGCTCGGCCGCATCCCGCTGGCCGTCGTCGTGGTGGACCGCGACGGGCTCGTCTCGCACTGGAGTACCGGAGCGCGGCGCCTGTTCGGGCTCGCCAAGGATGATGCCCTCGGCCGCTCCGCCGCCGATCTGCTGCCCGTCTCCGGGGCCCTCCCCGACGGCGGTGAGGAGGAGGGCGGGCCGGCCGCCCGGCACGATGCACACGGCTCGTACGGTTCATACCGTTCATACGCGGCCCATGACGGTCTCGGCCCTGGTCTCGAGTTCTCCCTCGACCAGGGCCTTTCCTATCCGGCCGCGGGCCGAGCCCGCCTCGCCGCCACCGCCGCCACCGCCGCCGTGTCCCGGTCCGGCCGGGTCGACGTGCTGTGGTGGGCCTACCCGCTGGTCGGCCCCGGGCGCGAGCGGCTGCTGGTGCTCGCCGCCGACGCGGAGGCGCTGCACGGCGAGGAGACGGAGGTGTTCGAGCGGATCGCCCCCGGATTCGCCCTGCACACCGACTTCCCCGGCTCCGCGGACCTGGCCCGCCGGCTCCCCGAGATCCTGCCCAGCATGAGCGTCGGAGAGAGCGCCCGCATCGTCGCCCAGATCCTCGAACTGGGCTATCCCGTACTTGAGTTCAGCCAGAACGACCGGGTGCCCGTCACCCCCGACTGGGGGGTGCCCCGGCGTGCCGGACGCAAGGCGCGCCGGGAGCGGGCGGCACGGGCCCACGCGGCCGGCCGACCGGTGCCCGAGGAACTGCGGGAGGAGGGCGAGGACCTCGAGTACGCCGCCGTCCGCGAGCACCTGGAGTTCCTCAACGAGGTCAGCTCCCGGATCGGCACCTCCCTCGACCTGTCGCGGACCATCGTCGAGGTCAGCAAGGCCGTGGTGCCCCGCTTCACCGACGTCGCGGGCACCTATCTGCGCGAACAGGTCGTCGCCGGCGAGGGGTTCGACGAGGGCGTGCCCGACACCACCACCATGTGGCACCGGGTCGCCCTCGAGCACACCGACGAACCCGGCCGCTGGGACGACGTCGTGCCCGTCGGCGAGGCCATGCCCTTTCCGGCCCACACGCCGTTCTTCCAGTGCATGACCACGGGCGAGCCCGTTCTCGTGCCGCGCATCACCGAGGAGATGGGCCACGCCATCGCCTCGCAGTTCGAGAAGCGCGACATCCGCCCGCTGATCACCGGCCGTTCCATGTTGGTCGTGCCGCTGAAGGCGCGCAATGCCGTGCTCGGCTTCATGATCCTGCTGCGCCACCCGGAGCGGCGGGACTTCAACGACACGGACCGGGTCACCGGCGCCGAACTCGCCGCCCGCGCGGGCCTGGTGCTCGACAACGCGCGCATGTACACGCACCAGGAGAACGTCGCCGAGACGCTCCAGGAGAGCATGCTCCCGCACATCCCGCCGCGCATGGCGGGCTGCGACATCGCCACCCGCTATCTGCCGGGCACCCTGCTCGGCCGGGTCGGCGGCGACTGGTTCGACTCGGTGAAACTGCCCGGCGCCCGCACCGCGTTCGTCGTCGGCGACGTCATGGGCCACGGCCTGAACTCGGCGGCCATGATGGGCCAGTTGCGGACGGCCGTGCAGACCATGGCGGCGCTGGACCTGCCGCCCGCGCAGCTGCTGCGCAACCTCGACGACCTCGCGCAGCGGCTCGGCGACGCCTACCTGGCGACCTGCCTGTACGCCGTCTACGACCCCGTCGCGGGCGAGCTCCACCTCGCCAACGCCGGACACATCCCGCCGGTCCTGGTCCGCGCGGCGGACGGCCGCAGCGAACTGCTCGCCCTGCCCACCGGCGCCCCGATCGGCGTCGGCGGAGTGCCCTTCGAGGCGGTACGCGTGCGGGTGGAGCCCGGCGACCGGCTGGTGATGTGCACGGACGGGCTGGTCGAGGTGCGCGGCGAGGACATCGGTGTCGGCCTCGCCGCGCTGTGCGAATCCGCAGCCCACCCGGCCGCGTCCATGGACGACGCCTGCGACACCATCATCCGCGCCCTCGCCGTGACGTTCTCGGAAGCGGGGCGCGGAGGCCGCAAGGACGACGTGGCCCTGCTGATGGCACGTCTGGGCGGCATCGAGCCCGACCACGTCGCCGAGTGGCGGCTCGTCCCCGACCCGTCGGAGGTCGCCCGGGCCCGCGCCATGGTCCGCGAGCAGCTGCACGAGTGGGGTGTGGGCAAGCCGGCCGACCACGCCGAGTTGATGGTCAGCGAACTCGTCACCAACGCCGTACGGCACGCCCACGCCCGGCCCGTCGCCCTGCGCCTGGTCCGTGGTGACACCCTGCTGTGCGAGGTCGAGGACGACGACCACGAACTGCCGACGCTGCTCGACGCCGAGCCGACGGACGAAGCCGGACGCGGACTGCGTGTGGTCAGCACGCTCGCGCGGGAGTAGGGCACCACCCGGACCACCTCCGGCAAGACCGTGTGGTTCGAGCTGGCCCTGCCGCACCGCTGACCCTGCCCCGCCGCTGAGTCGGCGCGAACGAGGCGTGAAGGAATGCGCCGTGTGCTTGTCCGCGCGCCCCGGCGCGCGATACACCGTACTGGTCCGCCCCACGGGCGGGTTCGCTTCACACCCCTGGGAGTCGGGCATGAGCGTGACCAGTCGGTACCGGGAGGCCTGGGAGGGTTTCTGGCGGGAGGTGCCGGACGAGCGGGGTGCCGTGTTCTGGGACGCGGAACCCGCCCTGACCGTCGCCCGTCACCTGGCCCTGTTCGAACCGCATCTGTCCGACCCCGGTCTGCCCCTGGTGGACCTGGGCTGCGGCAACGGCACCCAGACCCGCTTCCTCGCCGACCGTTTCCCGTACGTGCTCGGCGTCGACCTGTCCGCCGCCGCCCTGGAGCACGCCCGTGCGGCCGATCCGGCCGGCCGGGCCGGGTACCGGCAGCTGGACGCCGCCGAGAAGGACGAGCCGCAGGGGCTGCACACGGAATTCGGCGACGTCAACGTCTACGTGCGGGGCGTGTTGCACCAGTGCGAGGCCGACGACCGGCAGCCCGTGGTGGACGGCATCGCCACCCTGGTCGGCGAGCGCGGCCGTGTTTTCCTCGTCGAACTCTCCGGGGCCGCCGGGCTCGTGCTGCGCGACCTGGCGGCCTCGCCGGCCGGGCCGCCGCCCAAGCTGGCGTCGGTCCTCCGGCACGGCATAGCACCCGGCAAGGTGGCGGACGAGGCGGTACCGGAGTTCCTGACGGCGGCCGGGCTGACCCTCCTGGCGACCGGCACCCTGCCCCTCACCACGACCGAGTACACGCCCGAGGGCACCCGTGTGGAACTGCCGTCCGCCTGGTACGTGGCGGGGCGCGCCGCATGACATGGAGGTCGGCGGGGGTGCGGGCCGAGTTCCCGTCCCGTCATTGGTCTGGGCCGGTGAGAGTTTTCCACAGGCCTGGCCGCGCTTCGGCACCACGACGTAGCGTGAGCGCATGAAGATCCTCATCAGTGCGGACATGGAGGGCGCCACCGGCGTCACCTGGCCCGCCGACGTGCTGCCGGGCACGCCGCAGTGGGAGCGCTGCCGGTCGATGTTCACCTCCGACGTCGACGCCGCCGTGCGGGGCTTCTTCGACGGCGGCGCCGACGAGGTACTGATCAACGAGGCGCACTGGAGCATGCGCAATCTGCTCCTGGAGCGACTCGACGAGCGGGCCGAGATGCTCACCGGGCGGCACAAGTCGCTGTCCATGGTGGAGGGCGTGCAGCACGGTGACGTGGACGGCATCGCGTTCATCGGCTATCACGCGGGAGCCGGCATGGAGGGCGTCCTCGCGCACACCTACCTCGCCAACTCCATCACCGGAGTGTGGCTGAACGGCGAACGGGCCAGCGAGGGCCTGCTCAACGCGGCCGTCGTCGCCGAGTACGGGGTACCGGTCGTCCTGGTCACCGGCGACGACGTGGCCTGCGAGGACGCCCTCGGCTACGCGCCGGGGGCGCTGAAGGTCGCGGTCAAGGACCATGTGTCGCGGTACGCGGCCGTGTGCCGCACGCCCGTCAGGACGGCCGCCGACATCCGGGCCGCGGCGAAGGAGGCCGCCGTGCTGGCGGTCCGTCAGGAGCCGGTGGTGGCTGGCCCCTTCACCGTCGAGGTGGAGTTCGACGCGGAGCACCTGGCCATGGCCGTCACCGTGGTGCCGGGCGTGGTCCGCGCCGGCGAGCGGAAGGTGGCGTACACGAGCGGGACCATGCACGACGGGATCCGCACCTTCAAGGCGGTCACCACGATCGCCTCGGCCGCGGTGGAGGAGCAGTATGGCTGACGAACGCGCCCTGGACGAGGTCGTGACGTTCACCTCCGACCTCATCCGGATCGACACCACCAACAGGGGCGGGGGCGACTGCCGGGAGCGGCCCGCCGCCGAGTACGCGGCGGAGCGGCTCGCCGGGGCGGGCCTGGAGCCGGTGCTGCTGGAGCGCACCCCCGGCCGGACCAACGTCGTCGCGCGCCTCGCGGGCACCGATCCGACGGCCGACGCGCTCCTCGTCCACGGCCACCTCGACGTCGTACCGGCCGAGGCCGCCGACTGGAGCGTGCACCCGTTCTCCGGCGAGGTGCGCGACGGGGTGGTCTGGGGTCGCGGCGCCGTCGACATGAAGAACATGGACGCGATGATCCTCGCCGTGGTGCGGGCCTGGGCGCGGCAGGGTGTGCGGCCCCGGCGCGACATCGTGATCGCGTTCACCGCGGACGAGGAGGCCAGCGCCGAGGACGGCTCCGGGTTCCTCGCGGACCGGCACGCGGCGCTCTTCGAGGGCTGCACCGAGGGGATCAGCGAATCGGGCGCCTTCACCGTCCACGACGGCTCCGGCCGGCAGCTCTACCCGATCGCGGCGGGGGAGCGCGGCACGGCCTGGCTGAAGCTGACCGCGCGCGGGCGGGCCGGGCACGGCTCCAAGGTCAACCGGGACAACGCGGTGACCCGCCTCGCCGCCGCCGTCACCCGCATAGGCGAGCACGAGTGGCCGCTGCGGCTCACCCCGACCGTCCGTGCGGCGCTCACCGAACTCGCCGCCCTGTACGGTGTCGACCCCGACCTGTCCGACGTGGACACGCTGCTCACCAAGCTGGGCCCGGCGGCGAAACTCGTCGAGCACACCCTCCGCAACAGCAGCAACCCGACGATGCTGGACGCCGGTTACAAGGTCAACGTGATTCCCGGGCAGGCCGTGGCCCACATCGACGGGCGGTATCTACCCGGCGGGGAGGACGAGTTCCGCGCCACTGTGGACCGGCTCACCGGGCCGGACGTGGACTGGGAGTTCGAGCACCGGGAGCCGGCCCTCGAGGCGCCGGTGGATTCGAGGACGTTCGCGCGGATGCGGGCCGCCGTGCAGGAGTTCGCGCCCGAGGGGCACACCGTGCCGTACTGCATGTCCGGCGGCACGGACGCCAAGCAGTTCTCCCGCCTCGGTATCACCGGCTACGGGTTCGCCCCGCTGAAACTGCCGGAGGGCTTCGACTACCAGGCCCTCTTCCACGGAGTCGACGAGCGCGTCCCGGTCGAGGCGCTCCACTTCGGTGTCCGCGTCCTCGACCGGTTCCTGCGGACGGCCTGAGCGAATGGGGGAAACGGTGCAGACCCTGCCCTACGGCGAGTGGCCCTCGCCCATCGACGCGGCCACGGCCGCGGCACACGACGGAAAGCCCGAGTTCGTGGGGTTCGTCGGGGACGAGGTGTGGTGGACCGAGCCCCGGCCCGCCGAGGGCGGCCGGCGCACCCTGGTGCGTCGGCACAACGAGGGGGTGGAGCGCGAAGCGCTTCCTGATAAGGGTGGTGGTGGGCGACGGGCGGGCGGCACGGAGGTGTCCGTGCTGTCGGCGCCGTGGAACGTGCGCAGTCGGGTCGTCGAGTACGGCGGACGGCCCTGGGCCGGGTTCGTCCGGGACGACGACCCGCTCGTGGTGTTCGTGAACTTCGCCGACCAGCGCCTCCACCGCTGTGAACCCGGCGGCGAGCCGCGTCCGCTGACCCCCCTCTCCCCGGTGGGGCAGGGGCTGCGCTGGGCCGAGCCGACGCTGCTGCCGGACCGCGGCGAGGTGTGGTGCGTCCTGGAGGAGTTCACCGGCGACGGACCGAGCGAGGTGCGCCGCGTCCTGGCCGCCGTACCGCTGGACGGCTCGGCCGCCGAGGACCGCGGCGCCGTCCGTGAACTCACCGACGACCGGAACCGGTTCGTCACCGGTCCGCGCCTGTCACCCGACGGGCGGCGCGTCGCCTGGCTGGCCTGGGACCATCCGCGCATGCCGTGGGACGGCACCGAACTGCGTCTCGCCGAGGTCGCACCCGACGGCACCCTGCACAACGCCCGCACCGTGGCCGGCGGCCCCGGCGAGTCCATCGCCCAGGCCGACTGGACGCACGACGGCCGGCTGCTTCACACGAGTGACCGCACCGGCTGGTGGAACCTCTACCTCGACGGCGAACCGGTCTGCCCGCGCGAGGAGGAGTTCGGCGGACCGCTGTGGCAGCCGGGATCGCGCTGGTTCGCCCCGCTGGACAGCGGCCTGATCGCCGTCTTGCACGGCCGGGGCGCCACCACGCTCGGCATACTCGACCCCGAGACGGGCGAGGTCGTCGACGCCGCCGGGCCCTGGACCGAGTTCGCGCCCACGCTCGCGGCGCACGGCGAGCGGGTCGTCGCCGTCGGAGCCGGACCTCGCAGCGCCCCCGAGGTGGTGGAACTGGACACCCGCACCGGCAGGACCCGGGTGATCGGCGCCCCGCACAAGGACGCCGTGGACCCTGCCCACTACCCCGACCCGCAGGTCCGCACCTTCACCGGTCCGGGCGGCCGGGAGATCCACGCCCACGTGTACCCGCCGCACCACCCCGACTGCGTCGCGCCCGACGGCCAACTGCCGCCGTACGTGATCTGGGCACACGGCGGGCCCACCGGCCGGGCCCCCCTCGTGCTCGACCTGGGGATCGCCTACTTCACCTCACGCGGCATCGGCGTCGTGGAGGTCAACTACGGCGGCTCCACCGGATACGGACGCGCCTACCGCGACCGGCTGCGCGAGCAGTGGGGCGTGGTCGACGTCGAGGACTGCGCGGCCGTCGCGCTCGCCCTCGCCGACGAGGGCACCGCCGACCGCGACCGGCTCGCCATCCGCGGCGGCAGCGCCGGCGGCTGGACCGCGGCCGCCTCCCTCACCACGACCGACGTCTACGCCTGCGGCACCATCCTCTACCCGGTGCTCGACCTGACCGGCTGGGGCCCGGGGGAGACCCACGACCTCGAGTCCGAGTACCTCGAGAGCCTCATCGGCCCGCGCGCCGAGGTCCCCGAGCGGTACGCCGAACGCTCGCCCGCCGCGCACGCCGACCGGCTCACCGCCCCCTTCCTGCTGCTCCAGGGCCTGGACGACGTCATCTGCCCTCCCGTGCAGTGCGAGCGGTTCCTGGCCCGGCTGAAGGGCAGGAAGGTGCCGCACGCGTACCTCACCTTCGAGGGCGAGGGACACGGATTCCGGCGCACGGACACCATGGTGCGGGCCCTGGAGGCGGAACTGTCGCTGTACGCACAGGTGTTCAACCTGTCGGTGCGGGGAGTGCCGGTACTGGAGCTCACCGAATGAGCAGGGTCGAGCCATTGCTGCGGCCGCCCCGGCCCGGCCCCGGTGCCCGGGTGGCCGTCGTCGCGCCCAGCGGGCCCGTGCCGGAGGAGCGGCTCCAGAGCGGGCTGGACGTGCTGCGCGGCTGGGACCTCGACCCGGTGGTCGCCCCCCATGTCCTGGACCGGCACGGCGACTTCGACTACCTCGCCGGCACGGACGCCGACCGGGCCGCCGACCTGCAGTCCGCCTGGTGCGACCCCGCCGTGGACGTGGTGATGTGCGCCCGGGGCGGCTACGGCGCGCAGCGCATGGTCGACCTCCTCGACTGGACGGCGATGCGGGCCGCCGGGCCGAAGGTGTTCGTCGGGTTCAGCGACATCACCGCCCTGCACGAGGCGTTCGCCACCCGGCTCGGCCTGGTCACCCTGCACGGGCCGATGGCGGCGGGCATCGACTTCGTCAAGAACGCACGCGCGCAGGAGCACTTGAAGGCGACCCTCCTCGCCCCGGAGACCGTCCGCACCATCGCCTCCCCCGACGGCACCGCGCTGGTCCCCGGGCGGGCGCGGGGCGTCACCCTCGGCGGCTGCCTCGCCCTGCTCGCCGCCGACCTCGGCGCCCCGCACGCCAGAGGCTCCGCGCGCGGCGGGCTGCTGTGCCTGGAGGACGTGGGGGAGGAGCCGTACCGGCTCGACCGGTACCTCACCCAACTCCTGCGGGCCGGATGGTTCGACGGGGTGTCGGGGCTGCTGCTCGGCTCCTGGGCGCAGTGCGAGCCGTACGAGACGGTGCGGGCCCTGCTCGCCGACCGGCTCGGCGGCCTGGGTGTGCCCGTGGCCGAGCGGTTCGGCTTCGGTCACTGCGACGGGGCGCTCACCATCCCCTTCGGCGTCCCGGCCGAACTCGACGCGGAGGCGGGCACCCTGACACTCGACGAACCGGCACTGAGCTGATCCCGTCCGGCACGGGTGCGGCCGCCCGGCGCGCGGGCACGTCCGGCGGCCCCGGTGTGCCCGGGGTAGGGTCGCACCGTGCCGCACACCGCCTCCCGCCACCTCGCCGAGGGCCCCCGCGTGGGGATACGGCACTTCACCCACGCGGACAGCACGGAGTTCACCGCCCGCGCCCGGGAGAGCAAGGACCTGCACCGCCCCTGGCTGTTCCCGCCGGACCACGCCGCGGCGTACTCCGCGTACGCGGAGCAGCTGATCCGGGACCCCGCCAAGGCCGGCTTCCTGGTCTGTGAGAAGGCCGACGGTTCCATCGCCGGGTTCATCAACATCAACAACATCGTCCACGGCGCGTTCCAGAGCGGTGCCCTCGGCTACGGCGTGTTCGAGCACGCGGCGGGTCGCGGCCTGATGCGCGAAGGGCTGGAGCTCGTCGTACGGCACGCGTTCGGGCCGATGCGGCTGCACCGCCTGGAGATCAACGTGCAGCCCGCCAACGCCGCCTCGATCGCCCTGGCCCGCAGCTGCGGATTCCGCCTGGAGGGCTTCTCACCGGACATGCTCTTCATCGACGGGGCCTGGCGCGACCACGAACGCTGGGCGCTCACCCAGGAGATGCGCAGCCCCCGCTGACCCCCTGCCCGCCGCCGCCCCGGTCGGCGCGTCCCGCCCCTGTTCAGACGGGCGGCCGACGGCTTCCATGGGTAACCGTGACGACGATCCGACGTGACACGACGACCCTGCCCGCCGCACACCTGGGCCCGGACAACCCCCTGCCCGCCCTGCGGCCCCTCGACGAGGCACACCGCATCGAGGACCGCGACAAGGAGGACCTGCCGCGCGACATGGCCCGGCAGGTCGGCTACGCCCCCCTGCACAGCCTGCTGCCCGTACGGGTCCGTGACGGCTACGACCGGCGCCGCCGGCCCCGCCCGCTGGACACCCTGGTGATCGAGAACGACCGGCTGCGGGCCACCGTGCTGCCCGGCCTCGGCGGCCGGGTCTCCTCCCTGTTCCACAAACCGACCGGCCGTGAACTCCTGTACCGCAACCCGGTGTTCCAGCCCGCCAACTTCGCCCTCAACGGTGCCTGGTTCTCCGGCGGCATCGAATGGAACATCGGCGCCACCGGCCACACCACCCTCTCCTGCGCACCCGTGCACGCCGCCCGCGTGCCCGCTCCCGACGGCGGGGAGATGCTGCGCCTGTGGGAGTGGGAACGGCTGCGCGACCTGCCCTTCCAGGTAGACCTGTGGCTGCCCGACGGCTCCGACTTCCTGTACGTCGGCGTCCGCGTCCGCAACCCGCACGAGCGGCCGGTACCGACCTACTGGTGGTCCAACATCGCCGTCCCCGAGGAGTGCAGGGTCCTCGCCCCCGCCGAGGAGGCCTGGCAGTTCGGCTACGAGCGGCGACTGCGCCGGGTGCCGGTGCCCGAGCACGACGGCGTCGACCGCACGTACCCGCCGGACAGCACCTACGCCGCCGACTACTTCTACGAGGTGCCGGAGGACCGCAGGCGCTGGATCGCCGCCCTGGGCGCCGACGGCCACGGGCTGGTGCAGACGTCCACCGACGCGCTGCGCGGCCGGAAGCTGTTCGTGTGGGGCAGGGGGCCCGGCGGGCGGCGCTGGCAGGAGTGGCTCACCGAGCCGGGCACCGGCGGTTACTGCGAGATCCAGGCCGGGCTCGCCCGCACCCAGCTCGAACACGTCCGGCTGGAGGCCGACAGCGAGGTGACCTGGCTGGAGGCGTACGGACCGCTCGACGCACCGTCGTGGGCAGGACGGTGGCCCGATGTACTGAGCGAGACGGAGACCCGGCTGGAGGCGGCCCTGCCGCGCGCCGAGGTCGACGCGGCCCACGCGGCCTGGCTGCCGCACGCCGACGCCGAGCCCGGCGAGAAGCTGGCCACCGGCTCCGGCTGGGGCGCGCTGGAAGTACTGCGTGCCGGCTGGAAGCTGCCCGGTACACCGTTCGACGCGAGCACACTGACCGCGGACCAGGAACCCTGGCTGCACCTGCTGCGAGCCGGCTCCCTCCCCGAGCCGCCCGGCAGCCGGCCGCCCGGCGGGACGCTGGTAGCCACCCACTGGCGGGACATGCTCGAGACGGCTCCCGCGACCCCTCTCACCGAATACCACCTCGGCATCGCCCAGTGGCACGCCGGCGACCGGGCACAGGCGGTGCGCAGTTGGGAACGGGGCCTGCGGGACGCCCGGCCGACGCGTCGCTGGGCGACCCTGCGCTGCCTCGCCGTGGCCGACCAGGAGGACCGCAACCCCGAGCGCGCCGCCGACCGCTACGGGCAGGCCTTCGACGACCTGTGGAGCGCGGCCGGGGAGGCGCCACGCCTCGCCGGCGGCGGTGACGCCGAGCCGTGGGCGCCGGTCGTCGCCGCACTCGGGCGGGAGGCGACCGAGGCGCTGCTCGCCGTGGGGCGTACCGCGGACGCGCGGTCCGTGTGGCGGAGGCTGGACCCCGCGGCCCGGGCGGGCGGACGGCTGCGCCTGGTGGAGGCGGCGCTGCTGCTCGCCGAGGGCCTGCGCGACGAGGCCCGCGCCGTGTTCGACGCGGGCTTCGAGGTCGCCGACCTGCGGGAGGGGGACGAGGTGATCGGACGGATGTGGCAGCGGCTCACCACGGAGCCGCTGCCCCAGCGGTACGACTTCCGGATGCGGCCCGCCCCGTGACCGCGTGCCTCAGACGGTGGCGCGGCGGTCCGCGTACTCGTAGACCGCCCCGTCCGGGTGCCGTGCGATGAGGTTGCGGCCCACCGGGGTGGGGAGCGGGCCCGCGACGATGTCCGCGCCCATCTCCGCGAGCACCCGACCGGCCTCCTCGACGTCCTGCACCGCGATGGTCGCCGCCACCTTGCGCAGCACGTCCAGTTCGGCCGCGGGGCCGCTCATCAGCAGGAAACAGCCGACCGCGGCCACGTGGACACCGGCCCGTTCGAAGCGGAGCGCCTTGCCTCCCGCCAGCCGTTCGTAGAAGGGGATCGCGGTCTCGAGGTCGTCGACGCAGACGCGCAGCGTGGCACCCAGTATCTCCATGGGGCGAGCCTAGGGCCTGTCCTTTGGATCATGCCGGACTTCCGGGGCCGGAAAGCGCCGGAGGCGCGGGGGGCGCGGGCCGGTGGACGTTTGGCGGCCGCGGCGAGGGAAACGCGGAAGTCTCCCGAGCCATGCGACGACAGCGCTGGAGGCGAACCGTGAGTCGACCCCGCATCGTGATCATCGGTGCCGGCTTCGCCGGATACCGCACGGCCCGCACCCTGTCCCGGCTCGCCCGGGGAAGGGCCGAGATCACCCTGCTGAATCCGACCGACTACTTTCTGTACCTGCCCCTGCTGCCCCAGGTCGCCGCCGGCATCCTGGAACCGCGCCGCGTCACCGTCTCCCTCTCCGGCACGCTGCCGCACGTGCGACTGGTGCTGGGTGAGGCCGACGGCATCGACCTCGACGAGCGGACCGTGCGCTACACCGACCCCGAGGGGGAGCGCGGCACCCTCTCCTACGACCGGCTGGTGCTGGCCGCCGGCAGCGTCAACAAGCTGCTGCCGATCCCCGGTGTCGCCGAGCACGCCCACGGCTTCCGCGGTCTGCCCGAGGCGCTGTACCTGCGCGACCACGTGACCCGGCAGATGGAACTCGCGGCCGTCACCGACGACCCCGCGAGCTGCGCCGCCCGGTGCACCTTCGTCGTGGTCGGAGCCGGTTACACCGGAACCGAAGTCGCCACGCACGGAAAGCTGTTCAGCGACGCGCAGGTGCACAGGCACCCCATGCGGACGGGCATGCGACCGCGCTGGCTGCTGCTGGACATCGCCGACCGCGTCCTGCCCGAACTCGACGAACGGCTCTCCTCCACCGCCGACCGGGTGCTGCACGAACGGGGCGTGGAGGTACGGATGGGGACCTCCGTGAAGGAGGCCACGCACGACGGAGTGCTGCTGACCGACGGCGAGTTCGTCGACACGAGGACGCTGGTGTGGTGCGTGGGCGTGCGGCCCGATCCGCTCGCCGAGTCGCTGGGCCTGTCCATGGAACGCGGGCGGCTGCTGGTGGACCCGCACCTGCGGGTGCCGGGGCGGCCCGAGGTGTTCGCCTGCGGTGACGCGGCGGCGGTGCCCGATCTGGAGAAGCCCGGCCAGTACACCCCGATGACCGCGCAGCACGCCTGGCGGCAGGGCAAGCTCTGCGCGCACAACATCGCCGCCTCCCTCGGTGACGGCCAGTCGCGCGCCTACCGCCACCGCGAGCTGGGGTTCGTGGTGGACCTGGGCGGCGTCAAGGGGGCGGCCAACCCGTTCGGCGTCAATCTGTCCGGACCGGCGGCCGGAGCGGTGGCCCGCGGCTACCACCTCGCGGCGATGCCCGGCAACCGGGTGCGCGTCGCCGCCGACTGGCTGCTGGACGCCGTACTGCCGCGCCAGGCGGTGCAGTTGGGGCTCGTACGGTCCTGGTCGGTGCCGCTGGACACGGCGTCCCCGGAACTCGCCCGGGTGCCGTCCGGCCCGGGGCGGAAGCGGTCCGGCGACGAGACCGCCGAGCCGGCCGGGAACCGGCCGGGCGGGGAGGCGGCGAAGAGCCGACCCGGAGGTGAGCCCGCGAAGAACCAGCCCGGAGGTGAGCCCGCGAAGAACCAGCCCGGCCCCCGGCCGCCCACCGGCCCCCACGCCTCCCCCGGCCCCGTCAAGCGCACCGACTACCCAGCCGACCCCGCAGATCCCCGTGGTCCGGCCGAAGGAGACTCATGAAAACCGGTGAACTCGTCGAGCTCGGACAGCAGTTGCGAGTGGACAGTGTCCGCGCGGCCGCCGCCGCGGGCTCCGGGCACCCCACGTCCTCGATGTCCGCGGCCGACCTGATGGCCGTCCTGCTGGCGCGCCACTTCCGCTACGACTTCGACCACCCCGACCACCCCGGCAACGACCGTTTCGTCCTCTCCAAGGGACATGCCTCGCCCCTGCTGTACGCCGCCTTCAAGGCGGCCGGGGCCATCGACGACGAGGAACTGCTCACCTTCCGCAAGCTCGGCAGCCGCCTCGAAGGACATCCCACGCCCAGGCGGCTGCCCTGGGTCGAGACGGCCACCGGGTCGCTCGGCCAGGGACTGCCGGTCGGCGTCGGCATCGCACTGGCCGGGAAGCGGCTCGACCGGTCCGGCTACCGGGTGTGGGTGCTGTGCGGGGACAGCGAACTGGCGGAGGGCTCCGTGTGGGAGGCCGCCGAGCACGCCGGGTACGAGAACCTCGACAACCTCACCGCCGTCGTGGACGTCAACCGGCTCGGCCAGCGCGGGCCCACCCGGCACGGTCACGACCTCGACGCCTACGCCCGCCGTTTCGCGGCCTTCGGCTGGCACACCGTGGAGGTGGACGGCCACGACGTCGACGCCGTCGACCGCGCCTACGGCGAGGCGGCTTCCACCAAGGGGCAGCCGACCGTGATCCTCGCCCGCACCCTCAAGGGCAAGGGCGTCGCGGCCGTCCAGGACCGCGAGGGCCTGCACGGCAAACCGCTGCCCGAGGCCGATGAGGCGATCGCAGAACTCGGCGGTCCGCGCGACCTGCGCCTGAGGGTGCGGGAGCCGGCCGACGCCCGCGCGCTGCACGCCGTGCGCACCGGGCAGGCCGAACCGCCCCGGTGGGACGAGGGCGAGGAGGTGGCGACGCGCAACGCCTTCGGTGAGGCGCTGGCCGCCCTCGGTACCGTGCGCGGTGACATCGTGGCCCTGGACGGCGAGGTCGGCGACTCCACCCGTGCGGAGTTCTTCGCCAAGGAGCATCCCGAACGCTACGTCGAGTGCTACATCGCCGAGCAGCAGATGGTCGCCGCGGCGGTCGGCGTGGCGACACGCGGCTGGGTGCCGTACGCGACCACGTTCGCCGCCTTCCTCACCCGCGCCCACGACTTCATCCGCATGGCGTCGATCAGCGGTTCCGGCATCAACCTGGTCGGCTCGCACGCCGGCGTCGCCATCGGCCAGGACGGGCCCAGCCAGATGGGTCTGGAGGACCTGGCGATGATGCGGGCGGTGCACGGTTCGACCGTGCTGTACCCCTGCGACGCCAACCAGACCGCACGCCTGGTCACCGCCATGGCGGACCTCGACGGCATCCGCTACCTGCGCACCTCGCGCGGCGAGGGCCCCGTCCTCTACGGCCCCGACGAGGAGTTCCCCGTCGGCGGCAGCAAGGTGCTGCGCTCCTCGGCCGGGGACCGGCTGACCCTGCTCGCGGCGGGCGTCACGGTGCCCGAGGCCCTGGCCGCCGCGGACGCCCTGGCGGGCGAGGGCATCGCGGTACGGGTGATCGACCTGTACTCGGTCAAGCCCGTCGACCGGGACACGTTGCGCCGGGCGGCGGAGGAGACCGGCTGTCTGGTGACGGTGGAGGACCACCACCCGGAGGGCGGGCTCGGGGACGCGGTCCTCGACGCCTTCGCCGACGGGCGGCCCGTCCCGCGCCTGGTGCGGCTCGCCGTCCGCAACATGCCGGGGTCGGCCTCCCCCGAGGAGCAGCTGCACGCCGCCGGCATCGACGCCGAGTCGATCGCGGCGGCCGGGCGGCTGCTGGTGGAGGAGGCGATCGTGCCGTGAACGACGGGGGTGAAGGAGACGATCACGCCGTGAGCGACGACGGGGTGCGGCCGGTACGGGCCGGCCGCCGCACCGTGCGGATCCGCCGGCCGGGGAAGGTGCTCTTCCCCGGCGGCGAGGGCGCCGGGGAGTACACCAAGGGCGACCTCGTCGACTACCACCGGGCCGCCGCCCCGTTCATGCTGCCGCACCTGCGGGGCCGCCCGCTGATGCTGGACCGGCGCCCGGACGGCCTCGACGGGCCCATGTTCATGCAGAAGAACACCCCCGAGAGCTACCCGGAATGGATCACCCGCGTCGAGGTCGCCAAGGAGGGCGGCACGGTGTGCCACACCGTGTGCGACGACACGGCGACCCTGCTGTACCTCGTCGACCAGGCGAGCATCACCTTCCACCGCTGGCTCTCCCGCGCCGCCCCGATCGACCGGATCGACCGTCCGGACCGGATGGTCTTCGACCTCGACCCCGCCGAGGACGATTTCGAGACGGTGCGGGAGGTGGCACGGCTGCTGGGGGAACTGCTGGGCGAGCTGAGGCTGCCCGCGGCGCTGATGACCACCGGCTCCCGGGGACTGCACGTGATCGTGCCGCTGAACGGTGACGACGCATTCGACGACGTGCGCGCCTTCGCCCGCGAGGTGGCCGACACCCTCGCCGACGCCCACCCCGACCGGCTCACCACCGCCGCACGCAAGAAGGAGCGCGGCGACCGGCTCTACCTGGACGTGCAGCGCAACGCCTACGCGCAGACCGCGGTCGCGCCAGGCACCGTCCGGGCCCTGCCCGGCGCCCCCGTAGCGGCCCCCCTCTCCTGGGACCAGCTGGACGACCCGGGGCTGCACGCCCGCCGCTGGACCGTCGCCGACGCCGTCGAACAGCTGCGGACCGACCCCTGGGCCGGACTGCCGCGCCGGGGCCGCGCCCTGGGACCGGCCCGCCGACGGCTGGACGCGCTGCGGGGCTGACCGGTCCGGCCGGACGACCAGGCACGGAGCGCGACCGCGGCAATCGGGTGAGCCCCTGGAGGTTTGGCTGGGGGACTTGCGGCCACACGGAGGAGGAGGTGCCCATGACGAACGCAAGAAACACCGGAGACTCCAAGCGTCCACAGGAAGCACAGGACGCTCACGAATCCCGCAAGCCCACGGAAAACACCAGAGCGACCGAACGGCCGAGCCCCATGGAGGTGCTGCGCCAGGCGCGCGGGCAGCTCGCTGAGCTCACCGGTATGGAAGCCGAGTCCGTGTCGTCCTTCGAGCAGACGGAGGAGGGCTGGGCACTGGAAGTAGAGGTTCTCGAACTCGAGCGTGTGCCCGACACGATGAGCCTGATGGCGAGTTACCAGGTGGAGCTGGGACCCGACGGAGAGCTCATCGGTTACCGGCGGGTCCGCCGCTATGAGCGAGGGCGGGCCGACGCGCGCAGGTCCGGCGGCCGGTAGGCCGCCCGGCCGGACCTCCCCCGCCCACCGACAAGACAGACAAGGAGGAAGAATCGGCATGACAGTCGTACCGGCACAACAGTCCGGTGGTGGAGGCGGCAGCAGCGGTCTCTACGACGTGCTCGAGCTCGTCCTGGACAGGGGACTCGTCATCGACGCGTTCGTGCGCGTGTCCCTGGTCGGCATCGAGATCCTCAAGATCGATGTCCGCGTCGTCGTCGCCAGCGTCGACACCTACCTGCGCTTCGCCGAGGCGTGCAACCGACTCGACCTGGAGGCCGGGCCCCGCAAGAGCCCGGGCCTGCCCGACGTGGTCGGCCAGGTCACCGAGTCCGGCGCCCGCGGCAAGTCCAAGGGGGCGCTGTCCGGAGCCGCCGAGACCATCTCCAACGCCTTCCAGCAGGCCCGCGACGAGAGCTCCGAGGGTGAGACCCAGTCCCGTCCGCGGGCCCGCAAGAGCACCTCGGCACGCCGGAGGGAGGAGCAGGAGTGAGTACCTACGTCTACGGCATCACGGCGAGTTCGTACCCCGCCCTCCCCGAGCACACGAGCGGCGTGGGCGACCCGGCACGTCCGGTGCGCATCCTGAAGGAGGGCGAGCTGGCGGCCGTCGTCAGTGACGCCCCCGAGGACCTGCGCCCCAAACGCAGGGAACTGCTCGCCCACCAGAACGTGCTCGCCGAGGTCGGCGCGGCCGGCTGTGTGCTGCCGATGCGGTTCGGCAGCGTCGCCCCCGACGACGACTCCGTCACCGCCGTGCTCGCCGAGCGTGCCGAGCACTACAAGGAGCGCCTGCGGGCGCTGGACGGCCGGGTCGAGTACAACGTCAAGGCCAATCACGACGAGGAAGCCGTACTTCACCGCGTGATGGCCGGCAACCCGGAGATCCGCGCTCTCGCGGAAGCCAACCGGCAGGCCGGCGGCGGAAGTTACGACGACAAGATCCGTCTCGGCGAGATGGTCGCCGAGGCGGTCAGGGCCCAGGAGGCCGAGGACGGCGTCGCCGTGCAGCGTGCCCTGGAAGCGGCGGCCGACGCCGTGAGCACGGGTCCCGAGTCCACGGGCTGGCTCGCCAACGTCTCCTTCCTGGTGCCGCGCGACGCGGCCGGGGACTTCATGGCCGCCGTGGACCGCGTCCGCGAGGACATGCCGCACCTGGAGGTGCGGCTCAACGGCCCGCTGCCCCCGTACAGCTTCGTGGAGCCCGGCCCGGCCGAACCGGCGGGCGCCGCGGCGGGTGGGGCGGACGCCGGAATGGGGTGACGACATGGGTCTGATCTCGGAAGTGCTGCTGCTGCCGCTGGCCCCGGCGCGCGGCAGCGGATGGGTCATCCAGCAGGTGCTGCGCGAGGCGGAGCGCATCTACTACGACCCCGCCGCGATCCGTGCCGAACTGGCGCGGCTCGAGGAGCAGTTGGAGGCCGGAGAGATCACCGAGGAGGAGTTCGACCGGCAGGAGGACGAACTCCTCGACCGATTGGAGACCGCGATGCGCACCAGCGCCACAGGGGACGGGACGGCACCACGATGAATCGGACAGCGCTCGGCCTCGCGATAGGGGCCGGATACCTCCTCGGACGGACGAAGAAACTGAAGACGGCGGTCGCCGTCGGCGGGCTGGTGGCCGGCAAGAAGCTGAACCTCGGGCCGCGGATGATCACGGACCTGGTGTCCTCGCAGCTGCAGAAGAACCCGCAGTTCAAGGAGCTCGGGGATCAGCTGCGCGGTGATCTGCGCGGCGCCGGCAAGGCGGCCTCCGGGGCGCTCGTCGAGCGGCAGCTCGACTCCCTCGCCGACAGGCTGCACGGCCGTACCGCCGAGATGCGCGAGCAGCTGGCCGGCTCGGGCCGCCCGGACCGCGAGGCCGGGGACGACATGGATGACACGGACACCACGGACGCCAAGGACGCCACGGACGAGGAGCCGCACGGCGGGGAGCCGGAACCGGAACCCGAGCGGCCGACGAAGAAGGCCTCGTCGAAGAGGGCTCCGTCGAAGGAGGCCGCCAAGAAGGCACCACCCGCGAAGAAGGCCGCTCCGGCGAAGAAGGCGGCTGCCGAGAAGACCGCGGCCGCGCGGACGGCCACCTCCCGGGGGGCCCGTTCACGCACGTCGAAGGGAGGCGGTGAGCGATGACCGAGACACTCGGATCGGCCACCTCCGCCGCGCGCGACAAAGTGGGCGAGGCGGCGAAGAACCCGCTTGCCGACCTGGCCCACAGCGAGGCCGCCGACCGCCTCAAGGCGGAGCTGCAGGACTACCTCGCGGCCCAGGCCACCCGCCTGCTGACCGGTGTCGGCCGCAAGCTGGGCGAGACGACCGGCAAACTCACCGACATCGCCGAGGGCAACAGTCCGGGTTTCGCCAAGCTCGCACTCGACGGCGGACGCAAACTCGCCGAGGGCAAGGGCCCCCTGCGCAGTGCCGTCGAACTGGGTGCCTCGCGCGTCAAGGACAACGTGATGGGCGCGCTGAAGGGCCTGGGCGGCGGCGGTGGCGAGGGCAAGGCCAAGCGCAAGCGCTCCGCGGGCAAGAAGCCCACCGTCATCATCGAGCACATCGATGTCGGCGTCCCGCTGCGCACGGCCTACGACCAGTGGACCCAGTACCAGGACTTCAGCACCTTCGCCAAGGGCGTCAAGAGCGCCAACAAGTCCGACGACACCACCTCGGACTGGCACGTCAAGGTTCTGTGGTCCAACCGCAGCTGGAAGGCGCAGACCACCGAGCAGATCGCCGACGACCGCATCGCCTGGTCCTCCGAGGGGGCCAAGGGCACGACGAAGGGCGTCGTCTCCTTCCACAGCCTCGGCGACAACCTCACCCGGGTCCTGCTGATCATCGAGTACTACCCCACGGGCTTCTTCGAGAAGACCGGCAACATCTGGCGCGCCCAGGGCCGCCGGGCCCGGCTCGACCTGAAGAACTTCGCCCGCTTCATCACGTTCAAGGGCGAGGCCGAGGAAGGCTGGCGCGGCGAGATCCAGGACGGTGAGGTCGTCCGCAGCCACGAGGACGCCGTCGCCGAGGAGGAGGAACAGGCGCCGCCCGGGGACGAGGAGCCGGAGGACGAGTACGAGGGCGACGAGGGCGACGAGTACGACGAAGCGGAGGAAGCGGAGGAAGCCGCGGACGAGGAACCGGCCGAGGACGCCTACGAGGACGAGGGCGAAGGCGAGGGCGAGGACGCCTACGAGGAAGAGGACGAAGGCGAGGACGAGTACGAGCCTGAGGACGAGTCCGAGTACGCCGAGGGCGGGAGCCGTCGATGACGACGCCCCGTCGGCTCCCCGAGCCCTACGGGCAGGGTGGCGGCGCCAATCTCGCCGACATCCTCGAGCGGGTGCTCGACAAGGGCATCGTCATCGCGGGCGACATCCGCATCAACCTGCTCGACATCGAACTGCTCACCATCAAGCTGCGGCTCATCGTCGCCTCCGTCGACAAGGCGAAGGAGATGGGGATCGACTGGTGGGAGACCGACCCGGCGCTGTCCTCCCGCGCCCGTCGCTCCGAACTGGCCAGGGAGAACGCCGAGCTGCGTGAGCGGCTGGCCGCACTGGAGGGCGACCGTCCACTGGAGACCGGTCGTTCGCTGGACACGGACCGTCGGCGGGAGACAGACCGTCCGCTGGAGGCCGGCCGTCAGCGGGCGACCGACCGGCCGCAGGAGACCGGCCGTCACCGGGAGACCGACCGGCCGCAGGAGGAGGCCCCGTGACCGGACTGCGGTACGTCTACGCCATATGCCGTCCCTTCGGCACACCGCTCCAGGCACAGCTGACCGGAGTGGCGGGTGATCCGCCCCGGCTGCTGCCCCATCACGACCTGGTGGCCGTCGTCAGCCATGTGCCGGAGGCGGACTTCGCCGAGGAGCCCTTCCGCGAGCATCTGGAGGACCTCGACTGGCTGACCACGGTCGCCCGCGCCCACCAGGGCGTCATCGACGCGCTCACCACCGTCACCACGCCGCTGCCGCTGCGGCTCGGCACCGTGTTCCGTGACGACAGCGGCGTACGGACGATGATGGAGGCGCGCGAGGAGGACTTCCTGCGGACACTGGGACGGTTGGACGGCCGGGTGGAGTGGGGCGTGAAGGTCTTCATCGAGGCGGAACGGCCGGCGGACACCGCCGCCCCGCCGGCGCGAAAACCCACGTCGGGCCGGGACTACCTGCGTCAACGGCGCATGGCGACGAAATCGCACGACGATCTGTGGCAACAGGCTGAGGCCTTTTCGACCCGGCTGCACGAGACGCTTTCCGGCTGCGCCGAGGATTCCCGGCTGCACGCCCCGCAGAATCCCACGCTCTCCGGTGCGTCGGGCCGCAATGTGCTGAACGCGGCTTACCTCGTACCGCGATCGGAATCCGAGAAGTTCGTGGAACGGGTGGAACGGACGAAGGACGGGACGCCCGGGATACGCGTCGAACTCACCGGCCCCTGGGCGGCCTATTCGTTCGCCGGGGAAGAACCCGCCGGAGAGGGATCCGCCGGAGAGGGATCCGCCGCGGGGGAGGAGGCATGACCGTAGTCGAGCGCCGGGAGATAGCCCTGGTGGATCTGCTCGACCGGCTCCTGGCCGGCGGAGTCGTCATCACCGGCGACATCACGCTGCGCATCGCGGACGTCGACCTGGTCCGTATCGACCTCAACGCGCTCATCAGCTCGGTGAACGCGAACGTCCCGTCGCCCTTCGAGGAGTCGCGTTGACGGCCGACCCCGACGACCGTCACGGCGAGCCGCACGAAGGCCGGCGCGCGGGGCGCGGCCGGCGCAACCGGCTCGACCTGGAGCCGGACACGGTCGAACGCGACCTGGTCAAACTGGTGCTCACCGTCGTGGAACTGCTGCGCCAGCTCATGGAGCGCCAGGCGGTGCGCCGGTTCGACGAGGGAGACCTGACGGAGGAGCAGGAGGAGCGCATCGGACTCACCCTGATGCTGCTCGAGGAGCGGATGACGGAACTGCGTGACCGCTACGGACTGCGGCCCGAGGACCTGAATCTGGACCTCGGGCCGCTCGGACCGCTGCTGCCGCGGGACTGAGTCCCTGGCCGCCCGGTGACGGGGGTTCCCGTCACCGGGCGGCCTGTCGTCTCACCACTTGTACCAGCGGCCCCTGCCGCCGCTCGCCGATGTGCTGCGCATGAAGAATCCCAGCAGCCACACGACGAGAACCGCCAACGCGATCCACCAGAGCACCTTTACCGCGAAACCGGCGCCGAAAAGAATCAAGGCCAGAAGCAGAACGAGCAGAATGGGAACCATAGTGTCAACCTCCTGCCATTCTGGTTGCCCGGAATTCTCGTTTCAGGCTTCCTTGCGGCAGAGAATTTCTCCGTGCAGCACGCTGAACCATCCGTCCTCCCGCGTGCCCCACTCCCGCCAAGCCGCCGCCACGGCCCGCAGTTGTTCGCCGGTGGCGTGCCCCTGCCCGGTGGCCCGCTCGGCGTAGCCCGACGCCACCGTGCGGTCCGCCCACAGGGCGCTCCACCAGGCCCGCTCCTCGGCGGTCGAGTAGGTCCAGGTGGCCGAGGTCGCGGTGATGTCCGTGAACCCGGCCGTCAGCGCCCAGGACTTCAGCCGTCGGCCGGCGTCCGGTTCGCCGCCGTTGGCCCGGGCCACCCGCCGGTACAGGTCCAGCCAGTCGTCCATGCCCGGGGAGAGGGGGTACCAGGTCATCGCCGCGTAGTCCGCGTCCCGGACGGCGACGAACCCGCCGGGCCTGGTCACCCGCTTCATCTCGCGCAGTGCCCGCACCGGGTCCCCCACGTGCTGGAGCACCTGGTGGGCGTGCACCACGCTGAACGTGTCGTCCGGAAAGTCCAGCGCGTGCACGTCGCCCACCGTGAAGGCCGTGTTCGTCAGACCGCGCTCGGCCGCCGTGGCGCCGGCCTGCTCCAGGATGCCCGGCGCCCGGTCGAGGCCGGTGACGTGCCCGTCGGGGACGAGTCCGGCCAGGTCGGCGGTGATGGTGCCGGGCCCGCATCCGATGTCCAGGATCCGCATACCGGGCGTCAGCACCCCGAGGAGGTACGCCGCCGAGTTGGCCGCGGTCCGCCAGGTGTGCGACCGCAGCACCGACTCGTGGTGCCCGTGGGTGTAGACGGCGGTCTCCCGCGATGGCGGCATGGTGAGCCCGTCCCTTCTCGTCGTGGTCTCGTCGTGGTCTCGTCGTGGTGTGCCCGTCCTGGGGATGACCGTCACGGTACGCACTCCGGCCGCATCGTGAGACCCGTGTTTCACATGCCGGACGATCCGGTGTCGGGCGGGAACCCGCCCGCCCGACCGGTAAAACCGTTTGCCACCTGAGCCGACGCCCCGGACAATCGCCTCCCATGGGTCACCTCGAAGCCGCGCATCTGGAGTACTTCCTCCCTGACGGGAGGGTGCTCCTGGGCGATGTGTCCTTCCGGGTGGGCGAAGGGGCCGTCATGGCTCTCGTGGGACCCAACGGCGCGGGCAAGACGACCCTCCTGCGGCTCCTCGCCGGTGAGCTCAAACCGCACGGCGGATCCGTCACGGTCAGCGGCGGTCTCGGCGTCATGCGTCAGTTCGTGGGCTCCGTACGGGACGAGACGACCGTGCGCGACCTCCTCGTCTCCGTGGCCACGGCCCGGATCCGCGAAGCGGCCCGCGCCGTCGACAAGGCCGAGCACGCCCTCCTCACCGTCGACGACGAGGCTGCTCAGCTGGGCTACGCACAGGCCCTCGCGGACTGGGGCGAGGCACGCGGCTACGAGGCCGAGACGCTGTGGGACGTGTGTACGACGGCCGCGCTCGGCGTCCCGTACGACAAGGCGCAGTGGCGCCAGGTACGCACCCTTTCCGGCGGCGAGCAGAAACGCCTGGTCCTCGAAGCGCTGCTGCGCGGCACCGAGGAGGTCCTGCTCCTCGACGAGCCCGACAACTACCTCGACGTGCCCGGCAAGCGCTGGCTGGAGGAACGGCTCGCACAGACCCGCAAGACCGTGCTGTTCGTCTCCCACGACCGCGAACTCCTCGCCCGCGTCGCCCAGCGCATCGTCTCCCTCGAACCGGGCCCCACCGGCGCCGACGCCTGGGTGCACGGAGGGGGCTTCGCCACGTACCACGACGCCCGACGTGAGCGCTTCGCCCGCTTCGAGGAACTGCGCAGACGCTGGGACGAGAAGCACGCCCAGTTGAAGAAGCTGGTGCTGAACCTCCGGCAGGCCGCCTCCGTCAGTCCCGACATGGCGTCCCGGTACCAGGCGGCCCAGACCCGGCTGCGCAAGTTCGAGGAGGCCGGACCGCCGCCGGAGCCGCCGCGCGAGCAGGACATCAGGATGCGCCTGAAGGGCGGCCGTACCGGAGTACGCGCGGTCACCTGCGAGCAGCTCGAACTCACCGGCCTGATGAAACCGTTCGACCTGGAGGTCTTCTACGGCGAGCGGGTCGCCGTCCTCGGCTCCAACGGCTCCGGCAAATCGCACTTCCTGCGTCTGCTCGCCGGTGACGACGTGACGCACACGGGCGACTGGCGACTCGGCGCCCGGGTCGTCCCCGGACACTTCGCGCAGACCCACGCACACCCCGAGCTGGAGGGCCGCACGCTCCTGGACATCCTGTGGAAGGAGCACGCCCAGGACCGGGGCGCCGCCATGTCCCGGCTGCGCCGCTACGAACTGACCGGACAGGCCGAGCAGACCTTCGAGCGGCTCTCCGGCGGCCAGCAGGCCCGGTTCCAGATCCTGCTGCTGGAACTCCAGGGCGTCACGGCGCTGCTGCTCGACGAGCCGACCGACAACCTGGACCTGGAGTCGGCGGAGGCGTTGCAGGAGGGCCTGGAGGCGTTCGAGGGCACGGTGCTGGCCGTCACGCACGACCGCTGGTTCGCCCGCTCCTTCGACCGCTACCTGGTCTTCGGCAGCGACGGCAGAGTCCGGGAGGCCCCGGAACCCGTGTGGGACGAGCGCCGCGTGGAACGGGCCCGGTAGCGGCCCGCCGCCGTACCCGGAGGCCCGGGGCCGGGATGTTCGTGGACCGGGATGTTCGTAGAGTGGGTGCAGGGACTCGGGACCCGTGGCCTCCCCGGGCGGGTATCCGGACCGCAGGTACGCCTACGACGAGCGGGGCATCACGATGACCGGAGTCGAGCCGAACCGCCTGGACGATCAGCAGCTCATGAAGGAGCTGGAGAACATCCACCGCACGCGTCACGACACGCTGCTGTACGGCTCCAACGACGCACTGCGGGCCCACAACGACCGTATGGCGCAGCTGGAGGGCGAGTACCTCCGCCGCAATCCGCGCCGCCCGGTGGCGGCGGGCCGCACCCGCGAGGGGGCCCGGGAGCGGAACTGCGCGGACAGGGCGACACCCGCGAACCCGGGCACCTGACGGACCCGACGAAGAGCCGGGACCCGCGGGGCGCGGGTCCCGGCTCGTGCAGGTCGTGCAGGTCGTTCAGGCCGCTTCCGCGGCGAACACCTCCAGGTACGTCTCACAGAACGCCTTGAGGTCGTCCGGCTTGCGGCTGGTGACCAGCTTGGCGGACTCGTGGTCGCAGATCTTCACCTGCTCGTCGACCCAGGTGGCGCCGGCGTTACGGAGGTCGGTCCGCAGGCTCGGCCAGCTGGTCAGCTCCCTCCCGCGGACCACGTCCGCCTCGATGAGGGTCCAGGGCGCGTGACAGATCGCGGCGACGGGCCGCCCCTGTTCGAAGAAGTCCCGGACGAACGCCACGGCCTTCTCGTCCGTGCGCAGCAGGTCCGGATTGGCCACCCCGCCCGGCAGCACCAGCCCGCCGAAGGAGTCGGCGGACGTGTCGCCGACGACCTCCTGCACCGGGAAGGTGTCCGCCTTGTCGAGGTGGTTGAACGCCTGGATCTCGCCCGGGCGGGTCGACACGAGCACGGGTTCGTGACCGGCGCCGACGGCCGCCTCCCACGGCTCGGTCAGCTCGACCTGCTCGACGCCTTCGGGCGCGACGAGGAATGCGATACGCATGGGGGACCGTGTCCTTTCGTGTATTTCGTGCAAGACGTTCGGGTTCACGATCGGGTTCGTCCGGACCGACCGGCTACGGGCTGCCCGCTTCCCGGGACCGCATCAGTGCCTCTGCCAGCTCCTGGACGCTGTTGTAGCGCGCCTGTCGCGGCAGCCGGCCCAGCGCCTCGACGAGGGTGTCGGGCGCGTGCCGCCGGTCCAGGGTGCGCATCAGCTCGCGCGGGCCGGCGGGGAACGACCCCCGGCTCAGGATCCTGGCCAGCTCCAGGCGCACCGACTCCAGTGACGTCGGCCCGCGGTTCGGCGTCACCGGGCCGTGCGCGACCGCGGGGTCGTCCTCGGCGAACGGCTCCGGGTCGTTCCACTCCTCGGTCCGGGTGGGGTGCCCTGACCTGAGCAGACCCTGCAGTTCGTGCTTCATCTCGTCGTCGCGGTGAACGCTCAGCCGGTCACTGCCTCGCTGCATGTCTCTCTCCAGATGGCTCGGGGTGTGCACCGCGTACCCGGCCGGCGGACACCGACACGGGGTTCGGCGGGCGGATCGTCACCGTCGTGTGCCGGGCACCGCCGGGTTTGGCCGGTGAACGACGGGAGACCCGGTCTCCCACCCCCCGCGCCTCCTGCGAAAGGACCGGCCATGGCGGTGCTTGCCGTGCTCATTCCGATACTCATGCTCGGCGTACTGCTGATGCTGGGCCGCTACGAGGACCTCGTGCTGCCCGGCATGCAGGAACAGGATCCGGACGGTCTCCCCGCGCCTCACGACAGGGGCGTTGCCGGCAGTCGTTGATCGATCGACCGACCGACCGACCGGGCCCGGGGCGCGCCGGGTGCCCGGCCTTTCACCCACTCGGATGTGCCCGCCCCACCAATGGCGGCCGGCCGCGCGCGGTGCCGCGGCCGACGGGCTGGGATGGGTGCGGGGCGCGACTTCTGCGAACGGGACCACCGTGCCCCGTCCGTCGCCCGAAGGAGCCCGCACCATGTCCCGCACCGCCCGCGCCCTGTCTCTCGCCGCCGTCACCGGCACCGTGCTCGGCGCGCTCGCACCGACTGCGTTCGCGGCTGCGCTCGCGGATCCGTCCGCCGAGGTCAGTCCGGGCAGGCCGGCCCCGGGCGGCACCGTCACCGTCTCGGTCCTCTGTGATCCGGTCGACGGCCGCCCGCCGGAGACCATCGAGGCGATCTCGGAAGCCTTCGACAAGGGCGTCGAACTGAAGAAGGTGACCGGCTCCGACGAGGAGGAGTCCGGCCCGGCCTACCGGGGCACCGCGAACATCCGGGCTGCCGGGGGTGCCGGGGGCCCGGGCGGCGACCCGTTCGACGAACCCGATCCGCCGGGGAAGACCGGCCCTTCGGAGGAGACCGACCCCCTGGGCGAGGCCGACCCGCTCTACGACATCGATCCGCTCTCCGCGGTTTCCGAGGCAGACCCCGCCGGCGAGGACTCCGCGCGGACCGTCGAGGGCACATGTCCTGCCGCGCCCGGGAAGAAGGGCAAGCCGTGGAGCGCTTCCTTCACCGTCGCCCGCCACCCCGGCGGTTCCGGCGCGACCTCTCCCTCTCCCTCGCCCCCGTCCTCGCGCTGCCCCGAACGCGAGCGCGCCGACTGCGACGGCACGGCGGTCCCGGGCGGTGTCCACGCCGGCACGGGCGGCGGGTTCAACGACTCCGTTCCCGCCCTGGCCGCGGGCGGCCTGCTGATCGCGGGCGCGTTCGGCGCCGCCGCCCACCGGCTGTACCGCGACAGGACCGCGCGTACGGGCCGCTGATGTTCCCCGAGCGGCCCGCGGTCGCCCGCGCGAAGTGGCACCGTGGGTACTGACCAGGGTGACCGACTCGGGTGACCCCCGTGGGCGCGCCGGGGCACCAGACACTGCGCGGAGGTGCGTATGCGGCGGACGGACCCCGGAGGGCACGGCCCTGTCCGCTTCGGACCGGCACTGCCCGAGGACGGGCTGCCCGTCCTGCCCGAACTCTCCGCCGTCCTCGCCGCCGCCGCGTCCTGCGCGCAGGCCGAGCCGGTCGGCGGCGGCCCCGCCCTGCTGGACGCCGCGTGCGGCCACGGCGACCGGCGCGGTCTGCCCGCCGCCCCCGACCGGGTGGCCGTCGCCCCCGGCGCGCCCGCCCTCCTCATGGCGCTCACCGCGGCCGTCGGCGGGGACGTACTGGTACCCCGGCCCTGCGCCGCCTGGTGGGCCCCCGAGGCCCGGCTGCTCGGCCGCCCCGCCTTCTACGTGCCGACGCCCCCCGAGAGCGGCGGCGTCCCCGATCCGTACGCCCTGCTGGAGACCGTGCGGCGGGTGCGCGCCGAGGGCGGTGACCCGCGTCTTCTGGTGATCTCCGTCGCCGACGACCCCACCGCCACCGTCGCCCCGCCCGAACTGCTGCACGAGACCATCGAGGCCGCCGTCGCCGAGGGGCTGCACCTGGTCAGCGACGAGACCTGGCGGGACACCCTGCACGCACCGCGCGAGACCGTGCTGCTCAGCCCCGCCGAGATGCTGCCCGAACACGTCACCGTGGTCACCGACCTGGCGGGCGCCCTGCTCCCGTCCGGCTGGCCCGCCGCGATCGGCCGCTTCCCGGCGGGCGCGGACGGTGGCGCGCTCCACGCGCGCGTGCTCGACGTACTGACCGCGCTCGACGCGCGGGTGGCCGCCCCGGTCGCCGTCGCGGTGGCCTACGCGCTGACCGAGCCGGAACCGGTCACCGCGCGGACGGCCGCCGCCGTACGCCTGCACGCCCGCGTGGCCGCCGCCGCGCGGGACGCGGTCGTCGCCGCGGGAGCTCTGGCCCGCCCCCCGCAGGCCGGACGGCACCTCTACGTCGACCTCACGCCACTGGCCCCCGCACTCACCGCGCACGGTGTCGGCGATGCCCAGGAACTGGAGGACTTCCTCACCGGGCGGCTCGGCATGCCCGCGCCGGGCGGCCACCGCTTCGGCGACGACCTCGAGGCGCCGCGCGTACGGCTGTCCACCGCGCCCCTGCTCGGCGACACCGCCGAGCGGCGAGCGGAATGCCTCGCCGCGTCCGAGCCGCTGGAACTTCCGCACGTGCGACGTGCGGTGGACCACCTGAGGACGGTCTTCGACGACCTCCGCGACGAAGCCCGGCGATAAGAGCCCCTCCCCCGCGGGCCCCGGGAGGCTCCGGCCGGTGGTGATCAGCCCCGCAGGTGCCGCCACAGGCTCGGGGCCGCGCTGATCAGGACGGTCAGGACGACCGCCGCGAGCACGCCCTGCCAGGGCTCCTCGAACAGCGAGCCGCCGAGGACACCGATCAACTGGTACGTCAACGCCCAGGCCAGGCAGGCCGGCAGGTTGCCGCGGACGAAGCGGCGCAAGGGCCACTCGGCGATCAGGCAGGCCAGCATCACCGGAAGGCGCCCCGCCGGAATCAGCCGGGACAGCACCAGCACCGTCACGTCGTGCTCGGCGAGCTTGGTCTGTGCCTGCGCCAGCCGGTCCTCCGGCGCCCGCGCCCGGATCGCCTCCAGCCAGCGCGAACCGTTCCGCGACCGCATCCCGCGCCGCCCCAGCCAGTACAGGGCGACGTCCCCGAGGAACGCGGCCAGGGACGCCGTCGCGAACACCAGCACCATCGAGAGCGGCGCCGTCCGGTGGAAGGCGACCACCGACGCCGAACTCACGAGCACCCCCGTCGGCACCACCGGCACCAGCGCCCCGATCAGCACCAGCAGGAACAGCGAGGGATACCCGATCGCCTGCTGGGTGGACTCCGGAACCACGGTCGTCGGCGCGGTGAACACCGAGACAGGGGCGACAGGGGCGACCAGAGCGGCCAACGAGGCCAGGGCCGACACGGGCGCACCGGCCGCCTGTATCAGGGCGGCGGGCAGAATCACCACGGGCCTCCCAGACGCACCCTCTCCCCGTGCCCCAGCCGGTGCACCGGCACCCCGGGAGCCTGCTGGGCCGCCCGCCGTACGAATTCGTCGCCCGGCGAGTGGAACTCGTGCGGACGCACGGCGTCCATGCCGATCGGCCAGTACGTGCCGTAGTGCACCGGCACCGCGCTGCGCGCCTCGAGCCGGGCCAGCGCCTCGGCCGCGCGCGCTGCGTCCAGGTGCCCCTCACCGAGGTACGGGCCCCAGCCGCCCACCGGCAGCAGCGCCACGTCGACCGGCCCGACCTCCTTGGCCATCGTGTCGAACAGGCCGGTGTCGCCCGCGAAGTACGTGCGCGCCTCGCCCTCCACGACGTAGCCGAGCGCGGGGGAGCGGTGCGGTCCGAGCGGCAGCCGCCGCCCGTCGTGCCGGGCGGTCACGGCCCGTACGGCCAGGCCGCCGACCGTCAGCACGTCGCCGGGTGCCACCTCGCTCACCTCGAGGTGCGTGAGCCGGCGCAGCCCCGGCACCGCACGGCGTGCGCCCAGGGGCACGAGCAGGCGCGTGCCCGGGGCGAGCAGCGCCAGCGAGGGCAGATGCAGATGATCGGCGTGCAGATGGGAGACCAGCGCCACGTCCGCGTGCCGGGCGCCCGGCGGTGGCACGGCACCGCGCCGCCGCCGCAGATGCGCGAGGCGGCGGGCGAACAGGGGATCGGTGAGCACGCGGGTGTGCGAGTCCTCGATCGTGCAGGTGGCGTGCCCCCACCAGGTGATCTCCACCGGCACCTCTTCGCCTCCCTCCGCGACTCCCCGAAGCCTACGCGCAGGAGTAGGGTCGGCGACGCAGTCCGGAGGTGAGGGGGCGCCATGGGGGCGTTGCGGGTGACGGCGATCGCGAGTCTGACACCGCTGGCGGAACTGGACGCCGACCCCTTCCTCGTGGACTTTCGCAGTCAGCACGAGATGTGCGCCCACTGGGCCCGCGAACGCGGCTACGTGGTGACCCGGGAGCTGCTGGTGCGGGGACTGCGCTGCGACCACGGCCTTCTGTGGGACGGCGTACGGGCGGGCGCCGATCTGTTCGTGGCACCCAGCCGCCGGGTGCTGGAGAGCGCCCTGGCCTCCGTCGAGGAGTTCACCGCCGAGTGCGCGCGGCGCGGGGTACGGGTGGAGACCGTCGGCCGCGCCGAACCGGCGTACGACGCCGCGATGAAGGCCCGGGTGCACCGCCGCCTGTCCATGCCGACGGCCGGCTACGACGGCCGCTGAGCCGCCCCCGGCCCTTTTCCCGGGCCCCCCGGGGGACGAATCGGCACTTCCGGACGTTGTGGCAGGGTGGGTACGGGCAGGGGCCGGTTCGCAGGCCGCCCTGGCTGGCGGCGACGAGCCGGGACGTGAGGTGGACTGGGCGTGGGCGGCGTGCGGTGGCGACGGATCGCCAGTCAGATCGGGCGGAGCGTCACCGTGTGGGCGGTCGCCACCCTCACCATGCTGGTGCTCGCCGGCATCCTCCCCGACTTCCGGCTGCGCTCCGCCGACGGCGACAGCGCCACCGACATCGCGGTCACCGCCGCGCTCGGCGCCGGTGCCTTCGGTCTGCTGTCGGCGCTGGTGTGGCCGCTGCTGGTGCGGCTGCTGCTGCTCGTACCGGCACTCGTCCTCGGCCTGCTGGTGTTCTTCCTCAACGGCGCGCTGCTGCTGCTGGCGCTGCGGCTCAACCCGATCGAACGCGGGACCGCCGCGTGGGAGACCGCGGTCGTGGTCGCCGCCGTGATGTCCGCCGTCGCCTCCGCCACCGGAGCCGCCCTCGCCGTGCGCGACGACGACGCCTACCGCCGCCGCCTCTACCGGCTCGCCTACCGCCGCCGCGGCTCCGCACCGCCCGTCCCGGCCACCCACGGCACCGTCTTCCTGCAACTGGACGGCGTCGGCCACGACGTCCTGCTGCACGCGGTCGACCGGGGCCTGATGCCGACCGTCGCCCGCTGGCTCGGCGCCGACGACACCCGTCCCCCCTCCCACCGTCTCGTCTCCTGGCACACCGACTGGTCCAGCCAGACCGGCGCCAGTCAGCTAGCCATCCTGCACGGCAGCAACCACGACGTCCCCGCCTTCCGCTGGTACGAGAAGGACCGCCGGGAGGTGATGGTCTGCAACCGGCCCACCAGCGCCGTGGAGCTGCAGCGGCGGGCCGCCCGCCACGCCGGCCACGCCGGGCTGCTGGCCGCCGACGGCGCCAGCCGCGGCAACCTGTTCAGCGGCGGCGCCGGCGAACAGGCCCTGGTGCTGTCCATCACCGCACGCCGCCGCACCCGGGAGAACCGCTCCCGCTCGGGCTACTTCGCCTACTTCTCCGACCCCGCCAACGCCGTGCGCACCGCCCTGTCCTTCGGTGCCGAGGTGGTCCGCGAGATCGCCCAGTCCACCCGGGCCCGGTGGACCGAGCAGCTCCCACGCGTGTCCCGCGGCGGGCTCTACCCGTTCGTGCGGGCCTTCGCGACCGTCGTCCAGCGGGACGTGGTCGTCGCCGCCGTCATGGGCGACCTGCTGGCCGGCCGCACCTCCGTCTACGCCGACCTGGTCGCCTACGACGAGGTGGCCCACCACTCCGGCCCCGCGAGCCGGGACACCGAGAAGGTCCTGGAACGCCTCGACCGCTCCCTCGCCCTGATCGAGCACGTCGCCGGGCACGCCCCCCGTCCGTACCGGATCGTCGTCCTCTCCGACCACGGCCAGAGCCCCGGCGAGACCTTCCGCGCCCGCTACGGCCTCACCCTCGGCGACCTGGTCCGGGCCGGCTGCGGACTGCCCGTACCGCGCCGCGCGCGGCGCACCCACAGCGGCGCCGAGGCCCGCGCGGCGGTCCGGGCGGCACTGCACCGGCCGGTCGAGGAGGGCGTCGAGCAGTACCGTCCCCCGCGCGGCTCCGAGCCCGTCGTGCTGGCCTCCGGCAACCTCGGCCTGGTCTCCTTCCCGGACGTGCCGCACCGGATGAGCAAGGAGGAGATCGACGCCCGCCATCCGGCACTGCTGCCGACCCTCGCCAACCACCCCGGCATCGGCTTCCTGCTGGTGCGCAGCGAACGGCACGGCGGTGTCGTCCTCGGCCCGCACGGCGCGGAGGTCCCCCTCGACGCACTCGACGACGATCCCGGGCCCCTGGCCGCGTTCGGGCCGGGCGCCGCCGACGTCGTACGCCGCACCCACTCCTTCCCGCACACCGCCGACATCATGGTCAACTCCTTCCACGACCCCGCCACCGGGGAGGTCCACGCCTTCGAGGAGCAGATCGGCTCCCACGGAGGCCTCGGCGGCGCCCAGTCCCACCCCTTCCTGCTGTCCCCGGTCGCGCTGTCCCCGCCGGTCGCCGACGGAACCGAACTCGTCGGTGCCGAACAGGTCCACCGGGTACTGCGCCGCTGGTTGGCCGAGTCCGGTGACTTCGCCCATCCGACCCGTCCCGGCCAGGAGCGCGCGGCCTGAACCGAGGAGGGCCGGTCTTCCGGGTGAGGGGCCGGTCCTGCGGGTGAGTCGAGCCGTAGTGTGATCGGATGGGGTCGGGAATCCCGGTGACCCGGGCGGCCCCGGACAGAGCACGGACCGGACACACGGCCGGACATCTTCGAAAGGATGCGTCATGGCAGCCACGCGCTCCGCACACACCGTTTGGGAAGGCAACCTCTTCAAGGGCAGCGGGGTCGTCACCTTCGACTCCTCCGGCAGCATCGGTGAGCAGCCGGTCACCTGGGCGTCGCGGGCGGAGGAGGCGAACGGCAGGACCAGCCCCGAGGAGCTGATCGCCGCCGCGCACTCCAGCTGCTACTCGATGGCCTTCTCCAACATCCTCGACAAGGCCGGCAACCCGCCGACCCGCCTGGTGACCTCCGCCGACGTCACCTTCGTGCCCGGCGAGGGCATCACCGGGATCCACCTCACCGTGGAGGCCACCGTCCCCGGCCTGGACGAGGCGGCCTTCCAGTCCGCGGCCGAGGACGCCAAGGTCAACTGCCCGGTCAGCCAGGCGCTGAAGGGTACCGAGATCACGCTGACGGCGAAGCTCTCCTGACTCGTCGGCCCCCGCAGCACACCGCAGCACACCCGCAGGCCGCCCCGTCGGGGCGGCCTGCGGGTGTGGCCGCCTGAACGAGCGGTTGACAAACAGCCCACGTAAACTATTGACAACAGCCCGCTCAAGTTTTGTGCTGGAAGCCTTGAGGTCCGAAGAGGTGTGCCCTGGCGGAAGGGGACAGCGATGGGACGTGCGGTCGGAATCGACCTGGGAACCACGAACTCGGTGGTGGCCGTGCTGGAGGGCGGTGAGCCGACCGTCGTCGCCAACGCGGAGGGCGCACGGACCACCCCCTCGGTGGTGGCCTTCGCCAAGAACGGCGAGGTGCTCGTCGGCGAGGTCGCCAAACGGCAGGCAGTGACGAACGTCGACCGCACCGCCCGCTCGGTCAAGCGGCACATGGGCGACAGCCAGTGGCACTTCCCCGAGCAGGGCACCGTGGACGGCACCCGCTACCGGGCGCAGGAACTGTCCGCCCGGGTGCTGCAGAAGCTGAAGCGGGACGCGGAGGCCTACCTGGGCGAGGACATCACGGACGCCGTGATCACCGTCCCGGCGTACTTCGACGACGCCCAGCGGCAGGCCACCAAGGAGGCCGGGGAGGTCGCCGGGCTGAAGGTCCTGCGGATCATCAACGAGCCCACGGCGGCGGCCCTCGCGTACGGCCTGGACAAGGAGAACGAGCAGACCGTCCTCGTCTTCGACCTGGGCGGCGGCACCTTCGACGTGTCGCTCCTGGAGATGGGCGACGGAGTCATCGAGGTGAAGGCCACCAACGGTGACACCCATCTCGGCGGCGACGACTGGGACCAGCGCCTCCTCGAGCATCTCGCCCAGCGCTTCAAGAACCAGTACGGCATCGACCTGGCGCAGGACAAGATGGCCGTGCAACGGCTGCGGGAGGCCGCCGAGAAGGCCAAGATCGAGCTGTCCTCCTCCTCCGAGACCACCGTCAACCTGCCCTACATCACGGCCTCCGCCGACGGCCCGCTGCACCTGGACGAGAAACTCACCCGGGCCCAGTTCCAGGAACTCACCGCCGACCTGCTGGAGCGCTGCAAGACGCCCTTCCACCAGGCGGTCAAGGACGCCGGCGTCAAGCTCTCCGCGGTCGACCACGTCATCCTCGTCGGCGGCTCCACCCGGATGCCCGCCGTGACCGACCTGGTCCGCGAACTCACCGGAAAGGACCCGCACAAGGGCGTCAACCCGGACGAGGTCGTCGCCGTGGGAGCGTCCCTCCAAGCGGGCGTCATCCGCGGCGACGTGAAGGACGTGCTGCTGCTCGACGTCACCCCGCTGTCCCTCGGCATCGAGACCAAGGGCGGCATCATGACCAAACTGATCGAACGCAACACCACCATCCCGACCCGGCGTTCGGAGACCTTCACCACGGCCACCGACAACCAGCCCTCGGTCGGTATCCAGGTCTACCAGGGCGAACGCGAGATCGCGGCGTACAACAAGAAGCTCGGCGTCTTCGACCTGACCGGTCTGCCCCCGGCGCCGCGCGGCGTCCCGCAGATCGAGGTGGCCTTCGACATCGACGCCAACGGCATCATGCACGTCTCCGCCAAGGACCTCGCCACCGGCCGGGAACAGAAGATGACCGTCACCGGCGGCTCGGCGCTGCCCAAGGACGACATCGACCGCATGATGCGCGAGGCCGAGCAGTACGCCGACGAGGACCGCAAGCGCCGCGAAGCCGCCGAAACCCGCAACCAGGCCGAGCAACTCGTCTACCAGACCGAGAATTTCATCCGGGACAACGGTGACCGCATCCCCGCGGAAACCAAGTCCGAGGTCGAGGCCGCCGTCGCGGAGCTCAAGCCCCTGCTGGAGCAGTCCGCCGACACGGCCGCCCTGCGTGCCGGCGTCGAGAAACTCGCCGCGGTCAGCCAGAAGATGGGGCAGGCGATGTACGCCCAGGCCGACCGGACGTCCCCCGGCGACGCCGGGCAGCACACCGCACCGCAGGAGGAGGAGGGCGTCGTCGACGCGGAGATCGTCGACGACGAGAAGGGCGGAGGTGACGGGGACCGCGGGAAGGAGGGGCGCGGTGCTCAGTAGCCGTCCCGGAACTCCCGCAGCAGCTTCTGGGTGTGCTGGGTGGTGGCGGCCCGCGCCACCATGTGGTCCAGGACCTCCAGGTGCGCCGAGACCTCCTTGCGGGAGTCCAGATACAGGGCGCCGGTCAGATACTCGGTGAACACCATGTCCGGCAGCTCCGGCTCGGCGAAACGGAACAGCGAGAACGGCGCGTACGTCCCCGGGTGCGGGCCGTCGGCGAACTCGGCGACCTGGATGGTGATCCGGTCCCGCTCGGACCACTCCAGCAGCCTGTCGAACTGGTCGCGCATCACCCGGCCGTCCACGCTCACCGGCCTGCGCAGCACCGTCTCCTCGATGATCACCCACAGGTGGGGCGGATCCGGCCGTTCGAGGAGCCGCTGCCGCTCCAGACGCAGCGACACATGCCGCTCGACCGCCTCCGGCTCCTGGTTCCCGATCGTCCCGGCCTCCAGGACGGCACGTGCGTAGTCCTCCGTCTGCAGCAGCCCCGGCACGAAGTGCGGCTCGTAGGAGCGGATGATGCGAGCGGCGCCCTCGAGGCTCACGTACAGGCTGAACCAGTCGGGCAGCACGTCGTGGAACCGCTGCCACCAGCCCGGACGGTTCGCGTCCTCCGCGAGCCCGATGAACGCGGCCGCCTCGCTCTGCCGCACCCCGTAGGCCGTCAGCAGGATCTGGACGTACGGGATCTTCAGCGCGACCTCGGCCGTCTCCATCCGCCGTACGGTCGCGGGGGCCACCCGCAGCACCCGGGCGGCCTCCTCACGGGTGAGGCCCGCCGTCTCCCGCAGTTCCTGCAGCCGCCTGCCGAGCACCACCTGGCCCACGGTGGGTGCGGCCCGCCGTTCACTCACGCCACGTCTCCCCAACGCCCCCGGACACCGGTTCAGTCTGCCATGCCGCACCGACCCTCTCACGGGTCGCGGGCCGGCGCCCCTGCTCCGGGCGATCCCGGTCCTCGGCCGGGAAGGCGCCGTACGGGGGAGCCGCACCGCCTTGACCAGGGCCTCGCGACTCCTCCTGTGGCACGCTGGGACGGAGCCCCGCCACCGCAGGAACCGGCCCGCAGGGGACCGAAGAGGAGCGTGCCCATGTCCGACGAACCGCTGTCGCCGAAGGAGATCGAGGAGCGGCTGGCCGACCTGCCGGGCTGGGCGCTCGACGGCGGCCGCCTCACCCGTTCCTACCGGCTCGGCTCCCACTTCGCGGCGACGGCGATGGTCGTCCACGTCGCCCAGGTGCAGGAGGAGCTGAACCACCACTCCGACCTCACCCTCGGCTACAACACCGTGTCCCTGGCCGTCCAGACGCACAGCGCGGGCGGCGCCGTCACCGAGAAGGACCTCGAACTGGCGCGCAGAGTACAGGACTTGGCGCCCTCTCACGGTGCACACTGAGGTGTGTGCTCGACTACGACGAGGAAGCGGAACGGTACGACGCCTCACGCGGCGGTGAGCCCCGGGCCGCCGCGGCCGCGGCGGCGGTACTGGCCCTGATACCGGCCGGCGCGCGGGATCTGCTGGACATGGCCTGCGGCACCGGCATCGTGACCCGGCGCTTCCCCGCCGCCCGGGACGGCCTGCGCGTGACCGGTGTCGACCTCGCGTCGGCGATGGCCCGGAGGGCGGCGGCCCGACTGCCCGGGGCCGTGGTCCGCGCCGACGGCCGCCGACTGCCGTTCGGCGACGCCCGGTTCGACGCCGTCGTCAGCGTGTGGCTGCTGCACCTGGTGTCCGGCCCGGAGGACGTGCGGGCCCTCATCGGCGAGTGCGCCAGGGTCCTGCGGCCCGGCGGGGTGTACGTCACCACCGTCGACAAGGGCGCCTCGCACCGTGTGGGCAGTGACATCGACGCCGTCCTCGCCGCCCGCCCGCGCAGCCCGGTGCACGACGCCGCCGCAGACGTGACGGCCCGCGCCGCCGAACACGGCCTGGTCCCGGCCGGACAGGCCGTGTTCCGGGGCCACGGTCAGGGCCGCAGCCCCCGCCGCACCATCGCCGACCTGCGCCGCGGCTGGTTCGTCACCCTGCCCCCGGGCGACCCCCGCGCCGACGGCTTCGCCGCCGCCCTCGCCGCCCTCCCCGACCAGGACCGCCCCCGCCCGGACCCGGTCTTCCGACTACGGGCGTTCCGGAAGCCGCCGGTGCCCGGGGACGGGTGAACTCCCCTGCGGAGTACGGCAACCCGAGTGGGGCCGGTGGCGACTGAGGGGCGAAACCCATTCGTCCTCTCTGGAGGTCCGTCTCGTGCAGCATCCCCACAGGCAACGCGGACGCCGGTTCGCCCTCCCCGCGGTCCTCACCGCCGCGGCCCTCGCCGGGGCCGGGCTCACCGGACTCGGCACCGACACCGCCGAGGCCGCCACCGCACGGCAGGTCGAGAGGCTCGACCGGGGCGTGGTCAGCGTGTACAACGGCAGCGGCAACCTGGTCAGTCGGCGCTGGCTCGGCACCGACCCGGACAACGTCTCCTTCAACGTCTACCGGGCCGGTACGAAGGTCAACTCCGGCCCGGTCACCGGCTCCACCACGTTCTTCCACTCCGGCGCCCCCTCCCACGCCGACCACACCGTCCGCGCCGTCGTGAACGGCGTCGAGCAGGGCGACTCCGTGCACGCCGTCCAGTTCCGCGGCGCCAACATGCCGACCCCGCCCCGGCCGGCGGTCTACACACCCTGAGGACCGAGAGCTCGGACCACGGGGCACGTGCCCCGTGTGGGTTCTCCCGCCGGATCACGTCACCGTGCAGGCCCGCCCGTCCAGTTCGAAGGCGGTCGGTTCCGTGTTCGTCGCCGAACGGCTCGCCGTGAAGCCGAAACCGACCGACGAGCCCGCCGCGACGGTGCCGTTCCAGTCGGTGTTGCGCACCGTCACCGCCGAACCGGACTGTGTGTGGGCCCCGTTCCAGAGCTGGGACACCCGCTGACCGTCCGGGAACGCCCAGGTCAGCGACCAGCCGTTCCAGGCTGTCGAACCGGTGTTGGTCACCTGGGCCTGGGCCTGGAAACCGTCGGGCCACTGGTTGATGATCTCGTAGGACACGGCGCAGGCGCCCGTCGGCCCCGGATCCGGGCCGGGACCGGTGCCTCCGCCGCCGTCGTCCCCGCCCCCGGTGGCCGAGGTGTCGCCGTAGACGATGCCGCGGCCGTTGGTCGCCACGTACACCCTGCCGTACACCCGCGGGTCGCCGGTGATCGCCGCACCCGTCCAACCCCACTGGTGGGCATCGTCGTTGATGCGGGTCCAGCTCTCACCCCGGTCCGTGGAGCGGAAGATGCCGCGCACCCCGTCGATCTTCGCGCTGGTGAAGAGCGTCTGGTACGAGGCGCCCGGCGCCGCCTTGCCGAAGCCGATGGTGTCGGCCTCGTCGACGCCCCGCAGTGCGGTGAAGCTCTTCCCGCCGTCGGTGGAGTGCCACAGCCCGTACGCACCGTCGCTCGCCCCGCCGGCCAGCCAGATGTCGCCCTCGGCGCCCGGCAGCGCCTTGAACCGCACGCTGTCACCGCCGGGCAAACCGGTCGCCGCCGATGCCCTGAACGTCGCGCCGCCGTCCCTACTGACGTAGAACTTCCCGGACTTGAAGCCGTAGAAGGTCTTCGGATCCACCCGGTCGGACTCCACGACCGCCCCGTCCGGGATGCCGGACGACGCCGACCAGGACGTGCCGAAACCGCTCGTGTGGTACACGCCGGCGCCCCGGGGGCTCCACACGAACCGGCTGCCGTCGGCCGCCGCCGCGACCGTCCCGCCGCCGCTGACGCCGGAAGGGTCCGTCCCCGCGAACCAGTGGGCGCCGTTGTCGGTGGAGAACGCGATGTGCGGGCCGGAGTCCAGGTCGCCGACCCGGACCACGGTGTTCGGGTTCGACTCGGCGAAGTCCAGGCTCGTCGTCGAGGTGAAGGTGGGCTGGGTGAACATCATCGACGGGACCTTGGCCAGGTCCGTGTGCCGGAAGCCGCCGATGTCGCCGAGCGCGCTGAGCAGCGGCGCGCCCGACGGGGGAGAGGCGAGGTCGTTGACGGCCGTCTCCTCCAGGCCGCGCACCATCGGCGTGACGGTGAACTTCGAGCCGCCGTCCCAGTCCGTGAGGTTCTCGGTGCCGTAGATCGTCGCACCCGTGCCGTACATCATGCGGTCCGAGTCGAAGGGGTCGATCTCCAGCGCTTCGGTCATCCAGCCGAGCTTCGGGGTCTGTTCGGGCGGGGAGGGGTGGGCGCCCCAGGTGAGCCACGGCACGGACGAGACGTCCATCGTGTACCGGTTCTCGCGGTTCGGGTACGAGGTGTGGTCCCAGGCCCGGGTCCAGGTCGCGCCGCTGTCGGTGGAGCGGAAGATCTGGGTGTCCGGCCACCAGGAGCTGTAGGCGGTGGCCATCACCGTGCCCGGGTCCTGCCGGTCCACCGTCAGTCCGCTGAAGCCGTAGTACGTGTCGGCCTCGGCCACGGGGCTGACGTCGGTCCAGGTGCCGGTCGCGGTGGCGTACCGCCACAGCCGTCCCTCGCCCCCGTCGTACGGGCCGCCCGAGTCGCTGTAGGAGAGGTACAGGTGGCCGTTCCCGGTGTCGAGCACGCCCTTGTGGGCGAGGTACCCCGTCGGCTGCCCGGCCAGCCGTTCCCAGGTCGCGCCCGCGTCGGTGGACCGGTACACGGCGTTCTCCTTGTCGGCGACCCCGACGTAGACCGTCCTCGTCGCACGGCCGGACGTCCCCGTGGACTCGTCGAAGGTGACCCAGACGATCCCCTGGTTGTCACTGGCGTACCCGGAGGTGTCGCTCGGATCCTGCGCGTAGTTCCCGACGTTGGGGAAGTTCGCCACCCGCGACCAGCTCGCCCCCGAGTCGGTCGACCGCCACAGCCCCTTCCCGCTGGGCGCGCCCAGATAGAGCACGCTGTTGCGGTTCGGGTCGACGGCCAGGCGTTCCCCCATGCCCCGGCCCGGCATGTTCCCGCCCAGCTTGAACGGCAGGTCGGCCTTGCGCCAGCTCGCGCCCCGGTCGGTGGAGCGCAGCACCGCGCCGTTCTTCGGGTCCCAGTCGTTGGTGTACGTGCCGACCGCCGCGTACACCCGGTCGGGGTCGGCGGAGTCGGAGGCGATGCTGACCACGCCCGTGTGGCCCCAGTCGTCCCAGCCGACCGAGTCCAGCAGCGGGGTCCAGGTCTTCGGCGCCTTCTGCCACCGGTAGGCGCCGCCGATGTCGGTGCGGGCGTAGGCCAGGTTCCGCTCGCTGCGGTTGAAGACGATGCCGGGGACGAAGCCGCCGCTGTCGATGCGGGCGTTCTTCCAGGTGTAGGTGTCGGCGGCGAGGGCGGTGGCCGGCTCCGGGGCGCCGGCGGCCAGGGCGGGCGGGCCGCCCGTGAGCAGGCCGGCCGCCAGCGTGAGCACGGCCGTCAGGACGCGGGTTCTTCGCACGGTGAGGTCCTTCCTCGAAGTGGGGGGAGAGGGAGCGTGCGAGGGCCGGGCGGGTCCCCCGTGCGCGAGGGGACCCGCCCGGCCGCCGTGGCCCCGGCGTCAGGTGCCGGGGCCGGCACACGGAGCGCCGGCGGGGGCTATTCGAGCAGCTCCGCGTACGAGCCCAGAGCCAGGGCGATGTCGGCCTGGGCCCAGAACCGGTGGTACGTGAAGGTGGGCGCGGCGCCGCCCGCCAGATAGGACTCGATCTTCGACCAGGCCGGGTCGTCCCGGTAGAAGGAGCGGATCGAGTCGAACGTCGACGAGGCGTTGATCGCGTCGCCGTTGGGCATGGTGCCGGTCCAGCCGCTGGGGACGTGGACCGGGTCGTCGAAGCGGTTGTAGTCGGTGCGGGTTTCCGGGACGGCGACGCCGAGGGCGTCCCGGTGGTGGGTCCACATGCCGTCGAGGAGCTTCTTCGCGGTGGCCGCGGCCTCGGTGTCACCGGAGCGGTCGGCGTAGTACGTCAGGGCCCTGGCGTACGCGCCCGCCACACCGACGTCGTTGGTGTAGTCGACGACGGTGACGTGCAGACCGTTGTTGGCACCGGGGCTCGTGGCGTTCCACGTGTCGGGCCTGCCCGACCAGCGGAGCGTCGACGGGATCCGGAAGGTGCCGTCCGGGTTGACCGTGGTCTCGGACAGCGTCCAGTCGACCCACTTGTCGAGGACCGACTTGGCGAGCGCGTTGCCGGTCTGCTGGTACAGCTCGGCGACCCGCTCCATCGACCAGGCCTGGAAGCCGAACCACTGGTTGGACGGCGGGTCGTGGTAGACCGGCTTCTCGTCGTAGTACATGCCGTAGAAGGTCGGCGTGCCGGCCGGCGGGGTGGCGTACCGGCCCGCCCAGCTGTTGGTCGCGCCGCCCGCGATGCCGCCCTCGGAGGACTGCAGCCAGCGGTAGAACTCCAGCTGCCGCTGCATCGACTTGGCCCAGTCGTCCGCGCCGGTCGCCGACTTCGGCCTCAGCGGCGCGTAGGTGCTCAGCGCGTACGCGGCGAACGGGTTCTGGTAGCCGCCGTGCGCGTGGCTGGAGCCGATGCGCCAGGCCCAGCCCGCCGAGGAGTCGGTGGCACCGCCCCACGCGTAGTACCAGGACAGCAGGTAGTGCGAGGAGTCCTTGCCGGTGCCGGCCGGGCAGGACGACGGCCCCACGCAGTTGCCGATCTTCTTGAAGTACTTGTCGAACATGGCGTAGCGCAGGTAGTCACCCATCTTCGCGGCCTTGGCGACGGTCGCGGAGACCTGGGAGCCCTTGCCCTGCTCCTTGGCCCACTTGTCCGCCCAGTACGCGGCCTGCACGGCGCGCGCGTCGGCGTCCGGGGCGTTGGTGAACTTCCACTGCTTGGCGTACGAGGCGTCCTTGGTGAACAGGTCCAGGTAGCCGTTCTTCCCGCCGTACTTGAAGGCGTCGCAGGTGGGCTGCGGGACGGTCTCCCACACCGACTCCTGCGGGCCGCGCTGGAAGGTGTTGATGTAGGACGGGCCGGTCGCCGTCGGGCCGGCCTCGCACTTGCCCGGCTCGTTGCCGTAGCCGTAGACGTTGTCGACGTCCTGCAGCCAGTGCATGCCGTAGACCTCGTCCGTGCCGTAGGCGGACCTCAGCTCGGCCGCGATCGGGTCGGGACCGACCGGAGCACCCGTGTCGAGCGCGGACGGGTACTCGTTCGGGGTGTCGTACTCGGGCGCGTAGGTCGCCGGCTTCGAGGCGTTGTAGAAGGAGTTGGTCGGCTGGTCGGCGCGGGTGGGGATCATGTACCGCTCCATGATGTCCCAGGCCCCGTTGAACTTCGACCAGTCACCGGTCACCTTGCCGTACGTGGCCTGCAGCCACAGCAGGTAGCTGTACGCCTCCGAGGTGGTCTCGTGACCGTGGTCCGGCGCCTCGACGATCAGCGTCTCGACCGAGTGGTACGGGATGCCCTCGGGAGAGAAGTAGCCGTTCGCCGGGTCGGTGATCTTGCCGTACAGCTCCAGGAACCGCGCCTCGTACGTCTTGGTCGCGCCCAGCTGCGTCACCGTGACCGCGGCCTTGGCGTGCCCCGGTGCGGCGGACTCGAAGACCGCCGAGCCGGTGCCGGAGCCGTTGGCGGCGACGGTCACCTTCTGCGCGGTGTTCCAGTTCGACGGTGTGAAGGTGAGCGAGGCGCCCCCGGTGACCGACAGCCCCGAGTTACCGCTCGCACGGGTCGTCGTGACGGTCACGTTCCCGCTCGGCTGCTTCGACAGCTTCACCTCGTACGTGCCCGACTCACCTTGTTTGACGCCCAGTTGGGAGGGGGTGGCCACCACGGCGGGGCCCGAGGCGACCGTGATGCCGACCGGGGTCGAGCTCGCGGAGGCCCCCATGCTGTCGTAGGCCTTCGCCACCAGTGAATGACTGCCCACGGTCAAGCCGGCGACCGAGAGGGTGAACGGTGCGCTGCTGTCCGTGCCCAGCAGCACGGTGTCGTCGTAGAACTCCACCTTGGTGATCGTGGCGCCGTCGGCCGCCGCCGCGGTCGCCGCGAGCGGGACGGTCTCCCCCTGGGTGTGGACGGAGCCGGCCTCGGGGCTGGTCAGCACGGCGATCGGCGGCTGGTGGGCACCGGTGCAGGCGGTGCCGTTGATCGCGAAGGACGTGGGTGCGGCGTTGGTGCCGCTGTAGGAGAACTGGGCGCCGGTCGTGACGGCGCCGCCGGCGGCGATCCGGGCGTTGTACCCGGCGTCCTTCACGGTCACGGTCCTCCCGGACTGCGACCAACTGCCGTTCCAGCCGTTCGCGAGCTTCTGGTTGCCCGCGTAGTCGTACGTCAGCGTCCAGCCGTCGATGGGGTCCGTGCCGCGGTTGGTGAGCGTCAGATCCGCGGTGAAGCCGGAGCCCCAGTCGTTCGTCCGGTAGTCCACGCTGCACTGGACAGCCGCAGCCTGAGCGGGAGTTGATCCTGATGACAGCAGCGTCAGCGGAAGCGCGAGAGCGGCCGCCGCGGCGGTCCACAGTCGCCGCGCACCGCGGCGTCTTCTGGGTGGGGGGCGCATGGTGCTGGTTCCTCCTGCGACTCGGAGATGTCAAGGCTTGAACCAGTGGGAGCGCTCCCATAGTGGGGACGGGGCCCGGAGCGGTCAAGGCTTGTGGAGAGTCGAAAAGATTCGACGGCCCGAGTGGGGCGAAAGTCAGCAACCCCTCTGTTCTTTGCCGTCACTTGGCGCTAGCTTCATGGACACCAGTGGGAGCGGTTCCATCAGTCGACGCGTCCGTCACGGCGCGTCCGAACTGCAAGGAGTCGCTCATGCGGCACCCCCCGCGTTCAGTACTTTTAGCCCCGCCCCAGCCTTGCGCGGTGGAGCAGTCCGCCACCGCCTCCCCGAGGGACGCCGGCACCGGATCCGCGGTGTCCCGGCTCGACGGCGCCACCCGTACCCCCGACGCGGGGACAGCGCACTCCCGTGGGACCCCTCATGGCCGGTCCGGCCCCGAACGTCCCGGACCGCGGACCGGACCCCGTCCTGATCCTGAGCCCGAGGTACCCCCACGCCGTACGGCACCGGGCCGCGCGAGCCACGCGCGCCCCGACGGACAGCCCCCTACGGACAGCCCCCTACGGATAGGAAACCCGCACTCATGAGTCGTACCAGAACCGCGCTCCTCGCTGCCACGGCACTGGTCGCCGGTGCCGCCGGGACGGCCTACGCCGCCGTTCCCGGCGGCGCAGGCGCCGCCGCCGTCCCCTGCACCGTCGACTACCAGGTGCAGAACCAGTGGGACACCGGCTTCACCGCGTCCGTGACGGTCACCAACCACGGCGCCGCCAAGTCGTCGTGGGCGGTGAAGTGGTCGTACGCCGGCAACCAGAAGATCACCAGCGGCTGGAACGCCAAGCTCACCCAGTCCGGCGCCGCCGTCACCGCCGCCAACGAGTCCTACAACGGCACGCTGGCCACCGGGGGTTCGGCGAGCTTCGGCTTCCAGGGCACCTACAGCGGCACCAACGCGATCCCGGCCGCCTTCACCCTCGACGGCGTGACCTGCAACGTCGACTCCGGCGGGCCCACCGACCCGCCGGGCCCGACCGACCCGCCGCCCCAGGGCGCCCGGGTCGACAACCCCTACGCCGGCGCCAAGGTGTACGTGAACCCCGAGTGGTCCGCGAAGGCCGCCGCCGAGCCGGGCGGCAGCCGCATCGCGAACCAGCCCACCGGTGTCTGGATGGACCGCACCGCCGCCATCAACGGGGCCAACGGCAAGATGGGTCTGCGTGCCCACCTCGACGAGGCCCTGCGGCAGAAGGGCTCGGGCGAACTCGTCTTCCAGGTGGTCATCTACAACCTGCCCGGCCGCGACTGCGCCGCGCTCGCCTCCAACGGCGAACTCGGCGCCACGGAGATCGACAAGTACAAGACGCAGTACATCGACCCGATCGCCAAGATCCTCGCCGACCCGAAGTACGCCTCGCTGCGGATCGTCACCACGGTCGAGATCGACTCGCTGCCCAACCTGGTCACCAACGTCTCCCCGCGGGCCACCGCCACGCCCAACTGCGACGTGATGAAGGCCAACGGCAACTACGTCAAGGGCGTGGGCTACGCCCTGAACAAGCTCGGTGACGTGCCCAACGTCTACAACTACGTGGACGCCGGCCACCACGGCTGGCTGGGCTGGGACGACAACTTCGGGGCCTCCGCGGAGGTGTTCAAGCAGGCCGCCACCGCCGAGGGCGCGACCGTGGCCGACGTCCACGGCTTCATCGCCAACACCGCCAACTACAGCGCGCTGAAGGAGAACAACTTCTCGGTCGACCAGACCGTGGCCGGCAAGTCGGTGCGCGAGTCCAAGTGGGTCAGCTGGAACCGTTACGTCGACGAACTGTCGTACGCCAAGGCCCTGCGCGAGAAGCTGGTCTCGCTCGGCTTCGACTCGAAGATCGGCATGCTGATCGACACCTCCCGCAACGGCTGGGGCGGCACCGCCCGGCCCACCGGGCCCGGCGCCACGACCAGCGTGGACACCTACGTCGACGGCGGCCGCTACGACCGCCGATTCAACACGGGCAACTGGTGCAACCAGAAGGGTGCGGGCCTCGGGGAGCGGCCGAAGGCCGCACCGGAGCCCGGGATCGACGCCTACGTGTGGATGAAGCCCCCGGGCGAGTCCGATGGCGCGAGCAAGGTCATCGACAACGACGAGGGCAAGGGTTTCGACCGGATGTGCGACCCGACGTACACGGGCAACCCGAGGAACGACAACAACATGTCGGGCGCCCTGCCGGACGCCCCGGTCTCCGGGCACTGGTTCTCCGCCCAGTTCCAGGAGCTGATGAGGAACGCGTACCCGCCGCTGTCCTGACCGGCTGACCCCTGGTCCGCCGGGGCCGAGGGACCGGGCCGCGCGCCCGGCCCCGGTCCCGGCGGACCGACCCGTTTCGGGAAACCGTTTTGCGGAAGCGGCAACATCACTGGCCTCCGCCCGGTGCGTCGGCGCACTCTGTCCGCATCCGAGCGGAGAGGCTGACCACCATGGCGCACCACCATCACCACAAGCACGACCACACGGGCACGGGCACGCACACCGACATCGACTGGGCCGAGATGGCGTCCCTGCTCGAATCGGAGGCCGAACTGTTCACGCCCCTGTACGAACGGGCCCTCGGCTGGCTCGCGAAGGAGGTGACGGAACCGGGACTGATCGTGGACGCGGGCAGCGGGCCGGGTGTCATCTCATGTCTGTTCGCCGAGGTCTTCGAGGGCGCCCGCATCGTGGCCGTCGACGGCTCCGCCCCGCTGCTGGAGCGGGCGGCGGAGCGCGCCGCCCGGTACGGCGTCGGCGACCGCTTCGACACCCTCGCCGGTGAGCTTCCCGGCGTGCTCGACGAACTGGACTACCCCGCCGACCTGTTGTGGGCCAGCCGCAGCGTCCACCACCTGGGCGACCAGCGCGCCGCACTCGCCGCCTACGCCGCCCGGCTCGCGCCCGGCGGCACGCTGGCCGTGATGGAGGGCGGCCTGCCCACCCGGTACCTGCCGCGCGACATCGGCATCGGACGGCCGGGGCTCCAGGCCCGCCTCGACGCCGTGCAGGCCGACTGGTTCACCCACATGCGCACCGAACTGACCGGCGCCGTCGCGCACACCGAGGACTGGCCGGCGCTGCTGACCGCGGCCGGTCTGCACCACGCCCGCTCCCGCACCTTCCTCCTCGACCTTCCCGCCCCGGTCACGGACCGTGCCCGCGCCTACGTCGTCGCCACTCTGGGCTACGTCCGTGAGAGGCTCGCCGACGGTGTGGACGCCGAGGACCGCGCCACCCTCGACCGTCTCCTCGACCCGGACGACGCGGCGAGCCTGCACCACCGCCCCGATCTCTTCGTCCTCTCCGCCCACACCGTGCACACGGCGGTCCGGCCGGTGTAGTGCCCCGGCAGGCAACGTTCGCCCCGTCGCGACGCCCGGCACGCGCCCCCGAGCTCTCGGCTTCTCCCCCGAGTTCTCGGCTTCGCTCGAACAGGGGGGACCCCCATGAGCAGGTGGCACCCCCATGACGCCGCTCCTTGACGGGCAAACGCTGCCTGCCGAGGCACTGGACACCGGTCGGACCTGCCACACGCGCGGCGGCCTCCCGGGCCGTGCAGCAGTACCGGGGGCCGCCGCGTTCCGTGCCTCGGAGGCCGGCGGGTCAGTTCAGCGTCGCCGGGTCCGGGCCCAGCCTGCGGCCCTCGTCGAGGGCACTGATCGCCGCGAGGTCCTCGGTGTCCAGACTGAACCCGAAGACGTCGATGTTCTCCTTGATGCGGGACGGCGTCACCGACTTGGGGATGACGACGTTGCCGAGCTGGATGTGCCAGCGCAGCACGACCTGGGCGGGAGTACGGCCGTGCTTCTGCGCGATGGCCACGATCGCCGGGACCTCCAGCAGGCCCTTGCCCTGGCCCAGCGGCGACCAGGCCTCGGTGGCGATGCCCTGCTGCGCGTGGTACTCGCGGGCGGCGCGCTGCTGAAGATGCGGGTGCAGCTCGATCTGGTCGACCGCCGGCACGACCGACGTCTCGGCGATCAGGTGCTCCAGGTGCTCGCGCTGGAAGTTCGACACGCCGATGGCACGGACCCGGCCCTCGGCGTAGAGCTTCTCGAACGCCCGGTACGTGTCGACGTAGCGGCCCCGGGCCGGCGTCGGCCAGTGGATGAGGTACAGGTCCACATGGTCCAGCCCGAGCCTCGACAGGGACGCGTCGAAGGCGCGCAGGGTGGAGTCGTACCCGTGGTCGGTGTTCCAGAGCTTGGTGGTGACGAAGAGGTCCTCGCGGGGGAGCCCCGAGGCCGCGATCGCCCTGCCCGTGCCCTCCTCGTTGCCGTACGCCGCCGCGGTGTCGATGCTGCGGTAGCCCGCCTCCAGTGCCGCCGCGACGGCCGTCTCGGCCTCCGCGTCCGGCACCTGCCAGACGCCGAAGCCCAGTTGGGGCATCTCGACGCCGTTGTTCAGGGTGATCGGGGGGACCTTGCTCACGAGCTCTCGATCCTTCGGGTTGTGATCGGATGACACGCCCATCGTCAACGATCACGGCTCCCGATGCATTCCGGACGGCACGATTCACGTGCGGTACGGCGCCGCCACCTCCGTCTCCTCCGCCACCTCCTTCTCGTACGCCTTCTCGATCGCCCTGCGCTTCAACCGGTCTCCGCCCGCCAGGATCGCCGCCGCCAGCGCGTGCGCCGCGCCCTGCGCCGAGGGACGCCGCCGACCGTGCGCCACCACGAAGTCCACCCGGCCCGGTTCCGGCAGCCCCGCCCGGTCCGGCATCCGCACCAGTCCCGGCGGGATCAGTCCGCGCGAGTGCACCATTACGCCGAGCCCGGCGCGGGCCGCCGCGAGCAGGCCGTTGAGGCTGCCGCTGGTGCACACGATCCGCCACTCACGGCCCTGCCGCTCCAGCGCCCGCAGCGCGAGCTCCCGGGTGATGCCCGGCGGTGGATAGACGATCAGCGGCACCGGGCGGTTCGGTTCGAGGCGCAGCCTCTGCGCGCCGATCCACACCAGCTCGTCGCGCCACACCAGCTCGCCCCGGGGATCCTTCGGCCGGCGCTTGGCCAGCACCAGGTCCAGCTCGCCCGCGGCCAGCTTCTCGTGCAGCGTGCCCGACAGCTCGACCGTGAGCTCCAGGTCGACCTCCGGGTGCTCGTATCGGAACCGCTCCAGGATCTCCGGCAGCCTGGTCAGGACGAAGTCCTCCGACGCGCCGAACCGCAGCCGGCCGCGCAGCCGGGTGCCGGCGAAGAACTGCGCCGCCTGCTCGTGCACGTCCAGGATCCGCCGTGCGAAGCCGAGCATCGCCTCACCGTCCTCGGTGAGCTCCACGGAGTGGGTGTCCCGGGTGAACAGCTGCCGCCCGGTGGCGTCCTCCAGGCGCCGCACGTGCTGGCTGACCGTCGACTGCCGCAGCCCGAGGCGCCGAGCGGCCCGGGTGAAGGACAGCGTGTGCGCCACGGACAGGAACGTCCGCAGCTGCGTGGGGTCGTACATCTCGGTCTCGGCCACCCCGGCAGGTTATCGCGGAACGCGATGACAGTGAGAGCGGTATACGGGATTCCCGATCACGGCGGGAGGGAGCAGGATGGAGAGGAGCTTGCCGTGCCCGCGCGGCGGAGCCCCGAAGGATTCCCGAGCGACGCGAAGAACCGCCGCGTCGCCGCACCGCCGAGCGACCCGGAGAGTCCCGGGGTGCCCCGAGTGAACGGAGCAAGTGAAGCACCGTGAAACGCCCGCACCGGCCGAGCCGGATGCCGATCGACCCGTACATCCTGCTCCTGCTGGGGACGGTGGGCCTGGCCGCACTGCTCCCGGCGCGCGGCACCGGTGCCGATCTCGCCTCCGGTGCCTCCACCGCCGCCATCGCCCTCCTCTTCTTCCTCTACGGCGCCCGGCTCTCCACCCGCGAGGCACTGGACGGACTGAGGCACTGGCGGCTCCACGGCACCGTCCTGGCCTGCACCTTCGTCGTCTTCCCGCTGCTCGGTCTGGCCGCCCGCGGGTTCGTCCCGGTCCTGCTGACCGACCCCCTGTACCAGGGCCTGCTCTTCCTCACGCTCGTCCCGTCCACCATCCAGTCGTCCATCGCCTTCACCTCCATCGCCCGCGGCAACGTGCCCGCCGCGATCTGCGCCGGCTCCTTCTCCTCACTCGTCGGCATCGTGGCGACCCCCTTGCTCGCGGCGGCGCTGCTGGGCGGGGGCACCGGCGGGTTCTCCGCCGACTCGGTGACGAAGATCGTGCTGCAGCTGCTGGTGCCGTTCGTCGCCGGGCAGGTGCTGCGCCGCTGGATCGGGGGGTTCGTCACCCGCCACCGCAAGGCGCTCGGACTGGTCGACCGGGGCTCGATCCTGCTCGTCGTCTACACCGCGTTCAGCCAGGGGATGGTGCGGGGTGTCTGGAACCAGGTGAGCCCGGCCCGGCTGGGCGGCCTGCTCGCCGTCGAGGCCGTACTGCTCGCCGTGATGCTGCTGCTGACCTGGTACGGCGCCAAGGCGCTGAAGTTCGGCCGGGCGGACCGGATCGCGATCCAGTTCGCGGGTTCGAAGAAGTCCCTGGCCGCCGGACTGCCCATGGCGAGCGTGTTGTTCGGCGCGCAGGCCTCGCTGGCCGTGCTGCCGCTGATGCTGTTCCACCAAATGCAGCTGATGGTCTGCGCGGTGATCGCCAAACGCCGCTCGCACGACGCCGACCCCCTCGACGCGGGGACCGCCGAGGACGTGGACGTCACCGTCCGGACCCCAGCCGGATCGTCACGAACCGTGGCCGGTACAGGGACACGTTCCGGCTGAGCGGCACCGCGGCGCCGGACGGCTCGAGCAGGTTGACGTCGTAGCTGAGCACCAGTCGTCCGTCGTCGCCCAGTTCCGGGTGGGTCTGCGGGTTGTAGGCGGCGGTCCCGCCCTCAGGCAGTGCGGGAGCGAACTCCTTCGCCGGTCCGTGCCAGGGGCCGACGGGGGAGCAGGACCAGTACGACGCCACCGTGCTCAGTCCCTTGGCGCCCGCGGCCATCGTGAACAGGATGTACGTCCCGCCGTCCCGCACCACGGAGAAGGCGCTGCCCACGCCGGTGCGGTGTCCGTCGCCGAGCACCGGACGGGGGCGGGCTCGGGTCTGCCACGCCGAGCCGTTCCAGTACTCCCAGGCAGCCGGGTCGGCGAGCCCGCCCTCCACGACCCGCGCCACGTACGCGTGGGAGGCCCCGCGGGAGACGGCCCGGCCGTCGTCGCCGCCGAAGACGTACGTCCAGCCGTCCTCCTCGACCAGGGTGGTGCCGAACAGGACCCGGCGGGACGGGTCGGGGACGTTCCGCTGGTCGAGCACCTCCACCACCGACTCCAGGCGCAGATCGGGCAGGGAGAGCGTGGCGACCTCGGTGGCGGTGGGCACGCCGTAGATCCACGGGGGCTGCCCGGCCGTGCGCACCCACAGCACGACCCGGACGACCCGCTCCGCGGAGCCGGGGGAGCGGGACTCGACCCGGGCGGCGACCGGCCAGCGCCACCGGTCCGGCGCGGGGTCGGGGAAGAGCGGGGCGGGGAGGGTGGCCTCGAGCCGGCCGTCGCGCATCAGGACGGCGGAGTTGCGCACCAGCGGCGTGGCGGGGTCCCGCCAGGCGTGGGACTCGCCGACCGGGTTGGGCGGGCCGTGCACGCGGCCCAGGTAGGTGTCGGAGAACAGCCACAGCAGCCGGCCGTCGGGCAGCCGCACCGAGTGGGTGCCGTCGCCGCCCGTCCAGTCGTCGGTGCGTGCGGCGTCGTCGCCGTAGCGGGCGAACTCGGCGGTGAGGGTGTCCTCCGCGGCCCAGGAGGCGACGGTGTGCGGCGCGCAGGCGCCGTCGTCCCGTCCCCGGTCACCGTCCTCCGGCAGGACGGAGACCAGCACGGCGCCGAGGAGCAGCGCCGACGCCGCCGCGAGCAGCAGGCGTGCCCCGGCCGCCGTCCTCCTCCGTACGCGTACCCCTGCGCGTTCCGCTTCTCGTACTTCTTCCCGTATGCGTGCTCGTGCTGTGTCGTCGGGCACGCTCCGGGACGTTAGTGGCCGCCGTGGCCCGGGTCCATGGTGCGGTGGTCATGCATCGAGGCGGGGCCCCCACGGCGCAGGGGGCGCTCCCCGCCGGGAGGGACCCCGCCGCCGTGCCGCGGGGAACCGGTCAGCCCTGGGCGACCGCGGTCCGCAGGACGATACGGTCCTCACCCGCGTACACGTTCATGGAACTGCCCCGCAGGAACCCCACGAGGGTCAGCCCCGTCTCCGCCGCCAGGTCCACGGCCAGCGAGGACGGCGCCGAGACGGCCGCCAGCACCGGGACGCCCGCCATGACCGCCTTCTGCGCCAGCTCGAAGGAGGCACGGCCGGAGACCATCAGGACGGTCCGGGACAGCGGCAGGTTCCCGTTCTGCAGCGCGCGGCCGACCAGCTTGTCGACCGCGTTGTGCCGGCCCACGTCCTCCCGCACGTCCAGCAGCTCGCCGTCCTCGTCGAACAGGGCCGCCGCGTGCAGGCCGCCCGTCCGGTCGAAGACCCGCTGGGAGGCGCGCAGCCGGTCGGGCAGAGCGGCCAGCAGCTCCGGGGTGAGGCGCAGGGGCGGGCTGTCGGCGATCGGGTGGCGGGTCGTGGTGCGCACCGCGTCCAGACTCGCCTTGCCGCACAGGCCGCAGGACGAGGTCGTGTACACGTTGCGCTCGAGCGTGATGTCCGGGATCGCCACGCCCGGCGCGGTCTGCACATCCACCACGTTGTACGTGTTCGACCCGTCCACCGTGGCCCCCGCGCAGTACACGACGTTCCGCAGGTCGGAGCCGGCCGCCAGGACGCCCTCGCTGACCAGGAAGCCGACGGCCAGCGCGAAGTCGTCACCCGGGGTGCGCATCGTGATCGCCAGCGGCTTCCCGTTCAGCCGGATCTCCAGGGGCTCCTCGGTGACGAGCGTGTCCGGGCGGGTGGACACCACCCCGTCGCGGATGCGGACCACCTTGCGTCGTTCTGTGACTCGTCCCATGTCCCCAGTCCCCAGTCTCCTGGTCGTTCCTGGTGTCAGTCCCGGTTCTGCACGTGCTGGTAGCCGAAGCGTCCCTTGATGCACAGGTTGCCGTGGGTCACCGGATTGTCGTGCGGTGAGCTGACCTTCACGATCTCATTGTCCTGCACGTGCAGCGTGAGGTTGCAGCCCACTCCGCAGTACGCGCACACCGTCGTCGTCCGCGTCTGCGCCGACTCGTTCCAGGTGCCCGCCGCCCGCATGTCGAACTCCGACTTGAACGACAGGGCGCCCGTCGGGCACACCTCGATGCAGTTCCCGCAGTACACGCACGCCGATTCGGTCAGCGGACCGTCGTGTTCGACCGCGATCCGCGCGTCGAAACCGCGGCCCGCGACCGAGATCGCGAAGGAGTTCTGCCACTGGTCGCCGCAGGCGTCCACGCACTTGTAGCAGAGGATGCACTTGCCGTAGTCGCGCACGTACAGGTCGTTGTCGACCCTCGGCTCCTCGTCGACCCGGGCCGCGTCCGGGCCGAAGCGGTCCGGTTTCGCCTCGTACTCCTTGATCCACTCGGCGGCCCGCGGGGTGGTCGACAGGTCGACGGAGGACGCGAGCAGTTCGAGGACCACCTTCCGGCTGTGCCGGGCCCGCTCGGTGCCGGTGCGCACCTCCATGCCCGGCTCGGCCTTGCGCGAGCAGGCGGGGACCAGTGTGCGCGAGCCCTCGACCTCCACCACGCACACACGGCACGCGTTCTTCGGCGTCAGCGTGTCGCCCTCGCACAGCGTCGGGACGTCCTTCCCGGCCGCCCGGCAGGCGTCCAGGATCGTCGACCCCTCGGGCGCCCTGACCGGCTCGCCGTCCAGGGTGAACTCCAGCAGGCGGCGGGGAATCCCCAGCGGTGTCACGGTCATTCGTATGCCCCCAGACGGTCGATGGCGGATTCCACGGCGTTCCACGCGGTCTGGCCCAGACCGCAGATCGAGGCGTCCCGCATCGCGCTGCCCACCTCGCGCAGCAGGGCGATGTCACCGGCGGCGTCGGAGCCGGTGCGTTCCACGATCCGGGTGAGCGCCTCCTCCTGGCGCACGGTCCCGACCCGGCACGGCACGCACTGCCCGCAGGACTCGTCGCGGAAGAACTGTGCGATGCGCAGCAGCAGCCGGGGCAGCGGCACGGTGTCGTCGAAGGCCATCACGACCCCCGAGCCGAGCGTCGTGCCCGCCTGGCGGGTGCCCTCGAAGGTGAGGGGGATGTCCAGCTCGTCGGCGCGCACGAAGCCGCCGGCCGCCCCGCCGAGCAGCACCGCCCGCAGCCCGTCGCGCACCTCGGCCAGCTCCAGCAGCTCGCCCAGCGTCGCGCCGAACGGCAGTTCGTAGATCCCGGGCCGGCCGACGCTGCCGGACACGCAGAACAGCTTGGGGCCGGTGGACCGCTCGGTGCCGATCGCCGCGTACGCCGGGGCGCCCATCGTCAGAATGGGCAGGACGTTGACGAGCGTCTCGACGTTGTTCTCCACCGTCGGCTTGCCGAACAGGCCCTTCTCCACCGGGAAGGGGGGCTTGGAGCGGGGCTCGCCCCGGTGGCCCTCGATGGAGTTGAACAGCGCGGTCTCCTCACCGCAGATGTACGCGCCCGCGCCGCGCCGGATCTCGATGTCGAAGGCGTACCCCTGGCCGAGGACGTCGTCGCCCAGCAGGCCGCGCGCCCGCGCCTGGTCGACGGCGTGCCGCATGCGGTGGAGCGCTCGCGGGTACTCACCGCGCAGATAGAGGTACCCCTTGTGCGCGCCGGTCGCGTAGGCGGCGATGGTCATCGCCTCCACCAGCGCGTACGGATCGCCCTCCATGATCACCCGGTCCTTGAAGGTCCCGGGCTCGGACTCGTCGGCGTTGCACACGAGATAGTGCGGCCGGTCCGGCTGGGACGCCGTGGCCTGCCACTTGCGGCCGGTGGGGAAGGCGGCGCCGCCCCGTCCGACCAGGCCCGAGTCGGTGACCTCCCGGATCACCCCGGCCGGCCCCAGCGCGAAGGCCCGGCGCAGGGCCGCGTAGCCGCCGTGGGCACGGTAGTCGTCCAGCGACGCCGGGTCGACCGCGCCGACCCGGCGCAGCAGCGTCAGCGAGGGGTCCCCGGCCTGGGGCACCGCCATCGCCGCCGCCGGCTCCTCGGGGGCGGCGTCGGGCGCGCTCGCCGCGAGCACCGCCGAGTCCACCGTCGCCGGCGCCGACACCGCCGTACGCACCGGCTCCCCGGCCCTGATCGCCAGGGCCGCCGGGGCGCGTTCGCACAGGCCCAGACAGGGGCTGCGCTCGACGCTCACCCCGCTGCCGGGCCCGAGCCGCGACTCGATCCCGGCGCACAGCGCCCCGGCCCCGGCCGCCGCGCACGCCAGGTCCGTGCACACGTGCAGCACGGTCGCCGGGCGCGGCTTGACGGAGAACATCGCGTAGAACGTGGCCACCCCGTACGCCTCCGACGGCGGCACCGTCAGCCGCCGGCACAGGTAGTCCAGGGCGCCCTCGCTGATCCAGCCCACCCGGTCGTTGACCGCGTGCAGCCCCGGCAGCAGCTGGTCGCGGCGGTCCCGGGCCTCCCGCCCGCCGCGGGCCCACCTCAGATCGCCGGCCCGCGTCCCGTCGCGGTCGGCACCCTCCCACGAGGACTCGGGAGGACCGAGCAGCGCGTCGACCGCCGCCCGCTCCTCGTCCGTCGGTTCGCCGTCACCGAAGCGCAGGTCCACTTACGTCACCTCACTGGATCACTGGATCACTGGATCACGGGGCTGGGAGCCGGGAGCTTCTCGATCCGGATCGCCGAGGCCTTGAACTCCGCGGTCCCGGCGATGGGACAGTTGGCCTCGATGGTCAGCACGTTGGTGTCCACCTCGTCGGGGAAGTGGAAGCTCATGAAGGCGAGCCCCGGCCGCAGTGCGGTGTCCACCCACACCGGTGCCAGCACCGACCCGCGCCGGGACGTCACCCGTACCTGCTCGCCGACCACCACGCCGTAGCGCTCGGCGTCCTCCGGGCACAGCTCGACGGCCTCGCCGCGCCGCAGGGGCGAGGAGTAACCGCCGCTCTGCACACCGGTGTTGTACGAGTCGAGTCGGCGTCCGGTGGTGAGCCGGATCGGGTACTCCTCGTCGGTGAGGTCGACCGGCGGGTCGTGCTGCACGATCCCGAACGGCGCGGGCCTGCCCCGCCGATCCGGGTCCGGGTCCCACAACCTGCCGTGCAGATAGGGCGGTTCGAGCGCGTCGGTGCTCGGGCACGGCCACTGGATGCCCTGGTGCTCGTCCAGCCGCCCGTAGGTCATGCCGTGGTGGTCGGGGGAGACGGACCGGAGCTCGTCCCAGACGGCCTCGGCGTCGGCGTACTTCCAGTCGTGACCGAGGCGGGTGGCGAGGTCGCAGATGATGTCGATGTCCTCGCGTGCCTCACCGGGCGGCGTCACCGCCCGGCGGACGCGCTGCACCCTGCGCTCGCTGTTGGTGGTGGTGCCGTCGGTCTCCGCCCACCCCGCGGTGGCCGGCAGGACGACGTCCGCGAGTTCGGCGGTCTTCGTCAGGAAGATGTCCTGCACCACCAGGAAGTCCAGCCCGCTCAGCCGCCGTACCGCCTGATCGGCGTCCGCCTCGGACTGCGCCGGGTTCTCCCCGATGCAGTAGACGGCCCGCAGCGAACCGTCGTCCATGGCCTCGAACATCTCCGTGAGCGTCATCCCGTAGCGCGGTGGGAGGACGGTGCCCCAGGCGGACTCGAACTTCAGCCGGATCGCGGGGTCGAGGATGTCCTGGAAGCCGGGCAACCGGTTGGGGATCGCCCCCATGTCGCCGCCGCCCTGCACGTTGTTCTGGCCGCGCAGCGGCTGCAGACCGGCGCCGTAGCGGCCGACGTGGCCGGTGAGCAACGAGAGGTTGACCAGGGCGCGGACGTTGTCGGTGCCGTTGTGGTGCTCGGTGATGCCGAGGGTCCAGCACAGCTGGGCGCGCTCGGCGCGGGCGTAGGCGTGCGCCAACTCCCTTATCGCGGCGGCCGGTACGCCGGTCACCTTCTCGGCGAGGGACAGCGTCCACGGCTCGACGAGCGCCCGGTACTCCTCGAAGCCGGTGGTCGCCCCCCGGACGAACGCCTCGTTGACCAGGCCGGCGTGGATGATCTCGCGGCCGATCGCGTGCGCCATCGGGATGTCCGTGCCGACGTTCAGCCCGAGCCAGCTCTCCGCCCATTCGGCGGTCGACGTCCGCCGCGGGTCGACCGCGTACATGCGGGCGCCGTTGTGGATGCCCTTCAGCACGTGCTGGAAGAAGATCGGGTGTGCGAAGCGGGCGTTGGAACCCCACATCACGATGACGTCGGTGTGCTCGATCTCCTCGTACGACGAGGTCCCGCCGCCGGAGCCGAACGCGGCCGACAGCCCGGCCACGGAGGGGGCGTGACAGGTGCGGTTGCAGGAGTCCACGTTGTGGGTGCCCATGACGACCCGGGCGAACTTCTGCGCCACGTAGTTCATCTCGTTGGTCGCGCGGGCACAGGAGAACATCCCGAACGCGCCGCGCGCGGCGCCGATCCCCCGGGCGGCCCGCTCCAGGGCCTCGTCCCAGGTGGCCCGCCGGAACGGCTCGTCACGCGAGTCGCGGACCAGGGGATGGGTGAGCCTGGTGTAGGTCTTCGGGCTCCGGTCGCGTTTCCTGGTGCTCTTCATGCGGCGCTCCTCAGCGCGAGCAGGTCCGAGATGGCGTGCACGGTGCGCAGGGTGGGCACCTCCACGCCGGTGATGTCCGCCAACTCGACGACGGCGGCGAGTAGTACGTCGAGTTCGAGCGGTTTGCCGCGCTCCAGGTCCTGGAGCGTGGACGTGCGGTGGTCGCCGACGCGCTCGGCGCCGGCCAGCCGGCGCTCCACGGAGACGCCGACCTCGCAGCCGAGGGCGCGGGCGACCGAGAGCGTCTCGTTCATCATGATCTCGATGACCCTGCGGGTACCCCCGTGCAGGCACATCTGCCGCATGGTCGCGCGGGCGAGGGCGCTGATCGGGTTGAAGGAGATGTTGCCGAGCAGCTTGACCCAGATGTCGCCGCGCAGTTCGGGCTCCACCGGGCACTTCAGCCCGCCGTCCACCATCGCCCCGCTGAACGCGAGGCAGCGCGCGGAGACACTGCGGTCGGGCTCCCCGATCGAGAACCGGGTGCCCTCCAAGTGCCGTACGACGCCGGGCCCTTCGAGCTCGGTGGCCGCGTAGACGACACAGCCGACCGCCCGCCGGGGCGCGAGCACCGCACTGACCGCGCCGCCGGGGTCCACGCTTTCCACGCGGTGGCCGTCGTGGGGGCCGCCGTGCCGGTGGAAGTACCACCAGGGAATGCCGTTCTGGGCGGCCACGACCGCCGTGGTGTCGTGCAGCAGGGGTGCGATCAGCGGCCCGCACGCCGCGTACGCGTTGGCCTTGAGGCCGAGGAAGACGTAGTCGACCGGGCCGATCTCGGCCGGGTCGTCGGTCGCGTGGGGGCGCGCCGTGAAGTCGCCGCGTGGGCTGAGCACCCGCACGCCGTGCTGCCTCATGGCCGCCAGATGCGGTCCACGGGCGACGAGGTGCACATCGGCACCCGCGCGATGGAGCGCGGCGCCGACGTAGGCGCCGATGGCCCCGGCGCCGAGAACTGCCACTTTCACTGGGGAACGCTCCGTTCGGTCGAGGGAGTACCGCGGAGGTGGAGGTCGACGGTCGAATTCGACTTATGTCGACGAAATATTGTCTACAGTATGGAGGTTGGCTCAGCAAGGGTTCGCGCACGCCCGGCCTTTCGGGCACCGGGCGATCCGACCGTTCGTCGCAGACTGCATACCGCTCACCGCATACCGTCGACCCGACGGGTTTTCAACCACCCGGGCTCTGCCTACCGTCCGGGTTTCATCAGGTTCCTCCGTGGCTGCTCCCTCCTGAAGGGCGGAGAGAAACGGATCCCCGCGGAGCGGGGCAAGGAGCTGGGGTTCGCCCCCAGGGTGGACCCCGGTGCGCTGACCCGCAGGTTGTGCCTTAAGTCGCAGTGAAGCTAGTTTGTGAGCATGACCGAGACGCGCGTGAAGCGGGCCTTCAAGTACCGCTTCCATCCGACCGAGGCGCAGGCGGCGGAGCTGTCGCGCACGTTCGGCTGCGTCCGCAAGGTCTACAACATGGCCCTCGCCGCCCGTACCGAGGCGTGGGCGCGACAGGAACGGGTCAACTACAACGCCACCTCGGCGATGCTGACCGCGTGGAAGAAGACCGAGGAACTGGCATTCCTGAACGACGTGTCCTCCGTGCCGTTGCAGCAGACGCTTCGGCACCTGCAGAACGCGTTCACCCACTTCTTCGCCAAGCGATCCAAGTACCCCCGCTTCAAGAGCCGGAAGAAGTCCCGCAAGTCCGCCGAGTACACCACCAGCGGTTTCCGCTTCCGCGAGGGGAAGCTGACGCTGGCGAAGATGGCCGGGCCGCTGGACATCGTGTGGTCCCGTCCACTCCCCGAGGGGACGACGCCCTCCATGGTGACCGTGTCGCAGGACGCGGCCGGGCGCTGGTTCGTGTCGCTGCTGTGCGAGGACCCCACCGTGCAACCGCTGCCCGCCGCCGATACGGCGGTCGGCGTCGACGTCGGTCTGGATCACCTGCTGACCCTGTCCACCGGCGAGAAGATCGCCAACCCCAAGCACGAGCGCCGCGACCGCACCCGGCTCGCCCGCGCCCAGCGGAACCTCGCGAAGAAGGCCAGGGGCGACGGAGCCAACCGGCGCAAAGCCCGGATCAGGGTCGCGAAGATCTACGCCCGGATCACCGACCGCAGGCGGGACAACCTGCACAAGCTGACCACTCGGCTCGTTCGTGAGAACCAAACGATCGTGATCGAGGACCTGACCGTGCGCAACCTGGTCAGGAACCACGCGCTCGCCCGAGCCATTTCGGACGCGGGCTGGAGCGAGTTCCGCTCCATGCTGGAGTACAAGGCGGCCTGGTACGGGCGGGAAGTGATCGCGGTCGACCGCTTCTTCCCCTCCTCCAGGCTGTGCTCCGCCTGCGGCACCCTGCGAGAGAGGGTGCCGCTGCACGTCCGTACCTGGACGTGCGACGGCTGCGGCACGACCCACGACCGGGACGTGAACGCGGCGGAGAACCTTCTGGCGGCCGGGCTGGCCGTGTCTGTCTGTGGAGCCGGTGTAAGACCTCAACGGAGTTCTCCGGGCGGGCGGTCGGCGGCGAAGCAGAAAACCCCACGGCGCGAGCCGTAGGAATCCCCCTCGTACACGAGGAGGAGGAAGCCAAGAGTCCTCCCGTCGCGCCCTCGCGGGCGGAGCCGGCCCCGCCCGCCGCGGACTGATCGCCTTCGCCTGGCTGTGGGTGGGGGCGCCGCTCGCCTACGGGCTGTACGAACTCGTACGGAAGGCCACACAACTGTTCACCGGATGACGGGCGGTGTCCGGGCACATCGGGACGCGTGTCCGGACGTCCGCGGGCCTGACCGAAGCCGACAAGCCCGGCGCCCGATTCCTGTCGCATCACTTGCCGGTGTACCCGTCGGTCACTGACCAGACTGGTGGATCCCGCAACCGCAACACGAGGGGGATCCACCCATGATCGGCTCGCGCATCGCCGCCGTCGGCCACTACCAGCCCGCCCGGGTGCTCACCAACGAGGAACTGGCGGGCATGGTCGACACCAGCGACGAGTGGATCACGAGCCGGGTCGGCATCCGCACCCGTCACATCGCGGGTCCCGAGGAGCCCGTCGACGAACTGGCCGCCCACGCCGCGGCCAAGGCGCTGGCGGCGGCCGGCCGCACCCCCACGGAGATCGACCTGGTGCTGGTCGCCACGTCCACCGCGATCGACCGCTCGCCCAACATGGCGGCCCGGGTCGCCGCCCGCCTCGGCATCCCCGGGCCCGCCGCGATGGACGTCAACGTGGTGTGCGCCGGGTTCACCCATGCGCTGGCCACCGCCGACCACGCCGTGCGGGCCGGCGCCGCGAGCCGCGTGCTGGTCATCGGCGCCGACAAGATGTCCGAGGTGGCGGACTGGACCGACCGCTCCACCTGCGTGCTCGTCGGCGACGGGGCGGGGGCCGTGGTCGTCGAGGCGGCCGAGACCTCCGAGAGGCCCGGGATCGGGCCCGTGCTGTGGGGCTCGGTGCCGGAGATGGGCAACGCGGTGCGGATCGAGGGGACGCCGCCGCGGTTCGCGCAGGAGGGACAGAGCGTGTACCGCTGGGCGACCACGAAGCTGCCGGCCATCGCCCGCCAGGCCTGTGAGAAGGCCGGACTGGCGCCGGAGGAACTCGCCGGGGTGGTGCTGCACCAGGCCAACCTGCGGATCATCGAACCCCTCGCACTCAAGATCGGCGCCGTCAACGCCGTCGTCGCCCGCGACGTCACCGAGTCGGGCAACACGTCGGCCGCGAGCATCCCGCTCGCCTTCGCCAAGCTCATCGAGCGGGGCGCGGTCTCGTCCGGCGACCCGGTCCTGCTCTTCGGCTTCGGCGGGAACCTGTCGTACGCGGGGCAGGTCGTCCGCTGCCCCTGAAGATCCCTCGTACGGGTGTGACGCGATCGACTCCCCCTCTCCCTGGTATGTGGGCGCCGTAGACTGTAGACGAAAGACAATCACTACTGGCGGCGCCGAACGACCGGCCGTGCGGCCGGTCGAGGGCTGCCGAGGAGGGGGACCGCGATGCTGTCGACCGGACTGCCCCAGGGGGCGGTGCCCAAGCTCGAACGACCGGGACCGCTGCGGGACCGGGTCTACGAGGCACTGCTCGAGCTCATCACCACGCGCGCCCTCCAGCCCGGCCAGCATCTGGTCGAGAGCGAACTCGCCGGTCACCTCGGGGTCTCCCGGCAGCCGGTGCGCGAGGCACTGCAGCGGCTGAACACCGAGGGCTGGGTCGACCTGCGCCCCGCGCAGGGTGCGTTCGTGCACGAGCCGACGGAGCAGGAGGCCGACCAACTCCTCACCGTGCGCACGCTGCTGGAGGCCGAGGCCGCCAGGCTCGCCGCGCTCAACGCCGACAGCGCGGGCATCGAGGCCCTGGAGGAGATCCTGGCGCTGGGCCTGGAAGCCGTGGCCTCCGACGACGTGGACGCCGCCGTCGTCCTCAACGCCCGCTTCCACGCCAAGATCATGGACCTGGCCGGCAACGCAGTCCTCGCCGAACTCGCCGCCCAGGTCGGCCGCCGCGTGCGCTGGTACCACGCTCCCGTCGCCCGGCAGCGCGGAGGGCAGTCCTGGGCCGAGCACCGTGACCTGATCGCCGCCGTCGCCGACCGCGACGAGCAGCTGGCCGAGCGGCTCATGCGCGAACACACCGAGCACACCCGGCGTTCCTACCTCGCGCAGGCGAAGCCCTGACGGCACCGCCCCCCTGACGGCACCGGCGTCCTGCCGACGGTGAAGCCCTGGAAGTCCTGACCGCACCTCCGGGGCGCGATGACCCGACCGCGGGAAGGGGTCCGCGTAACTCCGCGCGGGCCCCTTTGTCCTGTGAGTGGAAAAAGTAGGGGCCAATTCCTGCGCGACTTCTTCCCACCTCCGGCAGCCGCTGCTACGTTCCCTCCGAAAGCACGCCACGCACGTGGCCGGAATCCGGCGCGCACAGGCCGATCGAGGCGGGGAGGGGTTCGTGAGACGTATGACCGCACGACCCGCGAACGCGCATCAGGCCCGACTGCTCCGGCTGTTGCGCGACGGTGGCCCCAACTCCCGTGCCCAGTTGGGCGACCAGGTCGACCTCTCCCGGTCGAAGCTGGCCGTGGAGGTGGACCGGCTGCTGGAGACGGAACTCGTCGTGGCCGACGGACTCGCCGCCTCGCGCGGCGGCCGGCGCTCCCACAACATCCGCCTCAACCCGCATCTGCGCCTTCTCGGCGTGGACATCGGCGCGACCTCGGTCGACGTCGCCGTCACCAACGCCGAACTGGAGATCCTCGGGCACCTCAACCAGCCCATCGACGTCCGTGACGGACCGGTCGTGGTGTTCGAACAAGTCCTGGCCATGGCCGCGAAGTTGAAGGCCACCGGGCTCGCCGAGGGGTTCGACGGCGCCGGTATCGGCGTCCCGGGCCCGGTCCGCTTCCCCGAGGGCATCCCGGTGGCACCGCCGATCATGCCCGGCTGGGACGGTTTCCCCGTGCGGGAGGCGCTCAGCCAGGAACTCGGCTGCCCGGTCATGGTCGACAACGACGTGAACCTGATGGCCATGGGGGAGCAGCACGCAGGCGTCGCCCGCACCGTCGGCGACTTCCTCTGCGTCAAGATCGGTACCGGTATCGGCTGCGGCATCGTCGTCGGCGGTAAGGTCTACCGCGGTACGACGGGCAGCGCCGGCGACATCGGGCACATCCAGGCCGTACCCGACGGCCGCCCGTGCGCCTGCGGCAACCGGGGCTGTCTGGAGGCCCACTTCAGCGGCTCGGCCCTCGCCCGGGACGCCACGGAGGCCGCCGAACAGCGGCTCTCCGCCGAACTCGCGAGCCGCCTGGAGACGAACGGCACGCTCAGCGCCGTCGACGTCGCCGCCGCGGCCGCCGCGGGGGACGCCACCGCCCTCGAGCTGATCCGCGAGGGCGGCAACCGCACCGGCCAGGTCATCGCCGGCCTGGTCAGTTTCTTCAACCCCGGCCTGGTGGTGATCGGCGGCGGGGTGACAGGTCTCGGCCACACCCTGCTCGCCGCCATCCGCACCCAGGTCTACCGCCAGTCGCTGCCCCTGGCGACCGGCAACCTGCCCATCGTCCTCGGGGAGCTGGGCCCCACCGCCGGAGTCATCGGCGCGGCCCGGCTCATCAGCGACCACCTGTTCTCACCCGCGTAAGCAGCCCACGGCTCCACCGCACCGTTCGCACCGCTCTCACCGTTCACGCCGTTCGAACCGTTCTCACCGCACGGAACAGCGCACCGGCACCACGTACGGCTCCGCCGCTCCACCCCTGCTCTGACAACGTTGGCCCGACCGCGCCCTGACACCGGCCCGCACGCCCGCCGAGGGGAATCCGCATGGCACCCGAACCACCGCTGCTCAGCATGTCCGGCATCACCAAGTCGTTCCCCGGCGTCCGGGCCCTGGACGGCGTCGACCTCGACGTCCAGGCCGGCGAGGTGCACTGCCTGCTCGGCCAGAACGGCGCCGGCAAGTCCACCCTGATCAAGGTGCTGGCCGGCGCCCACCAACCCGACACGGGCACGATCCACTGGCGCGGGGAAGCGGTCACCCTGCGCTCGCCGATCGCCGCCATGCGCCTCGGTATCGCCACCATCTACCAGGAACTCGACCTGGTGGAACACATGACGGTCGCCGAGAACGTCCACCTCGGCCAGGAGCCGACGACCGCCGGGTTCGTGGTCCGCCCGAGAACGTCCAGGGAGGCGACGAGCCGGCTGCTGGCCCGCCTCGGACACCCGGAGATCGAACCGACCCGGCTGGTGGGGGAGTTGTCGGCGGCACAGCAGCAGATCGTCTCGATGGCGCGGGCGCTCTCGCACGACGTGCGCCTCATCGTGATGGACGAGCCGTCGGCGGCGCTCGACCCGGACGAGGTCGAGAACCTCTTCCGCATCGTCGCCGATCTGACCGCCGACGGAGTCGCCGTCGTCTACATCTCGCACCGCCTCGAGGAGATCCGGCGCGTCGGGGACCGGGTGACCGTGCTGAAGGACGGCCGGGCCGTCGCGGGCGGGCTGCCCGCGAAGTCCACCCCGACCCGTGAGGTGGTCTCCCTGATGACCGGCCGCGACGTCGAGTACGTCTTCCCCCGGCGGCCCGCCTCCCCGCCGACCGGCGAACCGGTGCTGACCGTCGAAGGGCTGTCCCGCAAGGGCGAGTTCGCCCCCCTCGACCTCCAGCTGCGCCCCGGGGAGATCGTCGGGCTCGCCGGTCTGGTCGGCTCCGGGCGCTCCGAGATCCTGGAGACCGTCTACGGGGCCCGCAAACCGGACACCGGCCGTGTCCTGGTCGACGGACGCCCGCTGCGGCCGGGCAGCGTCCGCGCCGCCGTGCGCGCCGGGATCGGGCTCGCCCCCGAGGAACGCAAGGCGCAGGCCCTGCTCATGCTGGAGTCCGTCACCCGCAATGTGTCGGTCTCCGCCATGTCCCGCTTCTCCCGCGCCGGTTGGATCGACCGGGGTGCGGAACTGGGCGCCGCCCGCGCCGCCACCCGTGAGCTGTCGCTCCGGCCGGACAACCCGGACGTGCCGGTGCGCACCCTGTCCGGCGGCAACCAGCAGAAGGCCGTGCTCGCCCGCTGGCTGCTGCGCGGCTGCCGGGTGCTGCTGCTGGACGAACCCACCCGCGGCGTCGACGTCGGCGCCCGCGCCGAACTGTACGCGGTCGTCCGCCGCCTGGCGGACGAAGGCCTCGCCGTGCTGCTCGTCTCCAGCGAGGTGCCCGAGGTGCTCGGCCTCGCCGACCGCGTCCTGGTGCTCCGGGAAGGCGACGTCGTCCACACGGCACCCGCCCGGGAACTCGACGAACACCGTGTACTCGACCTGGTCATGGAAGGAAGTCCGGCGTCATGACGCAGCCCGTCTCCCCGCCGCGGGACAGCACCGACAAGGTGCCGGCCACCGGCGAAACGCCCGCCCGGCGCGCCGTGTTGTTCCGCGCCGACGCCCGTACGCTGTCGCTGATCGGCGTGCTCGCCGCCCTCGTCCTCATCGGCGGCATCACCAGACCCGACGAGTTCCTGGACACCCGCAACCTCCAACTCGTCCTCACCCTGGCCTCCGTCATCGGCGTCGTCACCGTCGGCATGACCTTCGTCATCACCTCCGGCGGCATCGACCTGTCGGTCGGCGCGATCGTCGCCCTGTCCTCGGTGTGGGCGACCACCGTCGCCACCCAGGAGTTCGGCTTCGCCGGCATCCTGTTCACCGCCGTCCTCGTCGGACTGGGCTGCGGCCTGGTCAACGGGGTGCTCATCGCCTACGGCGGGATGGTCCCGTTCATCGCGACGCTCGCCATGCTCGCCTCGGCCCGCGGCCTGGCCCTGCTGATCACCGACGGGCGGACCCAGGTCGTCACCGTCGACGGGGTCCTCGACCTCGGTGAACGCGACTCCTACGTCCTCGGCATCCCGCCCCTGGTCCTGGTGTTCGCGGCGGTCACCGTCATCGGCTGGCTGGTGCTCAACCGGACCACCTTCGGGCGCCGCACCGTCGCCGTCGGAGGCAACCCGGAGGCGGCCCGGCTCGCCGGCATCGACGTCCGGCGCCAGCGGCTGTACCTCTACCTGTTGTCCGGGCTGTGCTGCGGCATCGCCGCCTTCCTGCTGATCGTCCTGGCCGGCTCCGGCCAGAACACCAACGGCAACCTCTACGAACTCGACGCCATCGCCGCCGCGATCATCGGCGGCACCCTGCTCACCGGAGGCCGCGGCACCATCGTCGGCTCCGTGCTGGGCGTCCTGATCTTCACCACGATCACCAACATCTTCGCCCTGAACAACCTGCAGAGCGACGTCCAGCAGATCGCCAAGGGCGCGATCATCGTCGCCGCCGTGCTGGTCCAGCGCCGTACCGCGAGCACGACCTGACGAAAGGGTTCACCGCCATGCCAGAGCCGACGCCTTCCACGAGCCGCAGAGGGCTGCTCTTCTCAGCCGCCGCCGTGTCCGCCGGTGTCCTCGTCACCGGCTGCACCAGCAACGAACCGAGCGACGCGAAGCCGGCCGCGGGCGACCAGCCGGCCGCCGACGACAAGCCCGGCAAGCCGGTCACCATCGGCTTCGCCGGACCGCAGGCCGACCACGGCTGGCTCAACGCCATCAACGACCAGGCCAAGAAGCGCGCCGAGAAGTACTCCGACGTCACCATGGAGACCACCGAGGGCTCCAACGACACCGCCCAGCAGATCGGCCAGATCGAGACCCTCATCAACAAGAAGGTCGACGTCCTGGTGGTGCTGCCCGCCGACGGCAAGGCGCTCACCCAGGTCGGGCTGAAGGCGATGCGGGCCGGCATCCCCGTCGTCAACCTCGACCGCATCTTCAACACCCCGCAGGCCTACCGCTGCTGGATCGGCGGCGACAACTACGGGATGGGCCTGAACGCCGGGCACTACATCGGCGAGAAGCTCAAGGACACCCCGAACGCCCGGGTCGTCGAACTGGCCGGCCTGGACAACCTGGAGCTCACCAAGCAGCGCACCCAGGGCTTCGACGACGCACTGAAGAACTACCCCAACATCAAGAAGGTGGCCCGTCAGGCCGCCGAGTTCACCGTCGAGTCGGGTCAGGCCAAGATGGCCCAACTCCTCCAGGCACAGTCGAAGTTCGACGCCCTGTGGAACCACGACGACGACCAGGGCGTGGGTGCGCTGCGCGCCGTCGAGCAGGCCGGGCGCGACGACTTCCTGATGGTCGGCGGCGCGGGCGCGCTCTCCGCCTTCGAGGCCATCAAGGCGGACAACGGCGTCCTGAAGGCGACGGTGCTGTACCCGCCGTCGATGGCCGCCTCCGCGATCGACCTGGCCCGCGCCCTCGGCCAGGGCAAGGGCGTCGGCGGCCTCGCCGAGTTCGAGATCCCCACCTCGCTGACCTGCTACTCGGCCGTGGTCGACAAGGAGAACGTCGACCGGTACATGTCCACCGGCTTCAAGTGAGGAGCCCCGCCCCACGGGTCTGACCGGCCCACCGGGCGGGGCCCACCCCCGCCCGCCACGACGACGAGGAGGACAACCGTATGGCACAGCCGCAGCAGTCAGATGGGGCAGACGGCGCAGAAACGGGGAAGCCACCCCTGCGCGTCGGCATGGTCGGCTACGCCTTCATGGGCGCCGCCCACTCCCAGGGCTGGCGCACCGCGGGCCGCGTCTTCGACCTGCCGCTGAGCCCCGAGCTGGCCGTGCTCTGCGGCCGGGACGCCACCGCGGTGCGCGCGGCGGCCGACCGCCACGGCTGGGCGGACACCGAGACCGACTGGCGTGCCCTGGTCGAACGGGACGACGTCGACCTCGTCGACATCTGCACCCCGGGCGACAGCCACGCCGAGATCGCGGTGGCCGCCCTCGCCGCGGGCAAGCACGTGCTGTGCGAGAAGCCCCTCGCCAACACCGTGTCCGAGGCCGAGGCGATGGTCCGTGCCGCCGAAGAGGCCCAGGGGCAGGGCCGGTTGGCGATGGTCGGCTTCAACTACCGCCGGATACCCGCGACCGCGCTGGCCCGGTGGATGGTGGCCGAGGGCCGCATCGGCACCCTGCGGCACGTACGGGTGGCGTACCTGCAGGACTGGCTGGTGGACCCCGCGTTCCCGCTGACCTGGCGGCTGCGCCGGGAACAGGCCGGCTCCGGCTCGCTCGGCGACCTCGGCGCGCACATCGTCGACCTGGCGCAGTACCTGGCGGGGGAGCCGCTGGCGGGTGTCTCCGCGCTCACCGAGACGTTCGTCCGCCGGCGGCCGCTGCCCACCGGGCCCACCAGCGGACTGGCCGCCGTCGATGCCGTCGGGGCTACCGGCACCGGCCAGGTCACCGTCGACGACGCCGCCCTGTTCACCGGCCGCTTCGCCTCCGGCGCCCTCGCCTCCTTCGAGGCCACCCGGTACGCCACCGGCCGGAAGAACGCCCTGCGCATCGAACTCAACGGCGAACGCGGCTCGTTGGCCTTCGACCTGGAACGGCTCAACGAGCTCTCCTACCACGACGGCACCGAGCCCGGCGCGCACGCGGGGTTCCGCCGCATCCTCGTCACCGAACCCGACCACCCCTACCTGGACGCCTGGTGGCCGCCGGGCCACGGCCTCGGCTACGAGCACACCTTCGTGCACCAGGCCCGCGACCTGGTCCACGCGGTCGCCGACGGCCGCACACCCGAACCCTCCTTCGCCGACGGGCTGCAGGTGCAACGCGTGCTCGCGGCCGTGGAGGAGAGCGCCGAGAAGAACTCCCTCTACACGCCGATCGCCGCCTGAGGAGGACGGATACCGATGCCGCGCAACTTCACGCTGTTCACCGGACAGTGGGCGGACCTGCCCCTGGAGGAAGTCTGCCGACTCGCCCGCGACTTCGGCTATGACGGTCTCGAACTCGCCTGCTGGGGAGACCACTTCGAGGTCGACAAGGCGCTCGCCGACCCGTCCTACGTCGCCTCCCGCCACCAGCTCCTCGACAAGTACGGCCTCACGTGCTGGGCGATCTCCAACCACCTGGTCGGCCAGGCGGTGTGCGACGCCATCATCGACGAACGCCACCAGGCCATCCTGCCCGCCAGGATCTGGAGCGACGGCGAACCCGAGGGCGTACGGCAGCGGGCCGCCGCCGAGATCAAGGACACCGCGCGCGCCGCGGCCCGCCTCGGCGTCGACACCGTCATCGGGTTCACCGGGTCGGCGATCTGGCATCTGGTCGCCATGTTCCCACCCGCTCCCGAGTCGATGATCGACCGCGGCTACGAGGACTTCGCGACGCGCTGGAACCCGATCCTGGACGTCTTCGACGCCGAGGGCGTGCGGTTCGCGCACGAGGTGCACCCCAGCGAGATCGCGTACGACTACTGGACCACCGTGCGCACCCTGGAGGCGGTCGACCACCGGCCGGCCTTCGGGCTCAACTTCGACCCCTCCCACTTCGTGTGGCAGGACCTCGACCCGGTCGGCTTCCTGTGGGACTTCCGCGACCGGATCTACCACGTGGACTGCAAGGAGGCCCGCAAGCGCCTCGACGGCCGCAACGGCCGCCTCGGCTCCCACCTGCCCTGGGGCGACCCCCGGCGCGGCTGGGACTTCGTCTCCGCCGGCCACGGCGACGTCCCCTGGGAGGACGTCTTCCGCATGCTGCGCTCCATCGGCTACCAGGGCCCCGTCTCCGTCGAATGGGAGGACGCCGGCATGGACCGGCTCCAGGGCGCCCCGGAGGCGCTGACCCGGCTCAAGGCCTACGACTTCGAGCCGCCCAGCGCGTCCTTCGACGCCGCGTTCAACAGCTGAACCGCACGTCCGACGGCAGGTCGGGGGCGGGGGCCGGAGCATCCGCCGGTCCCCGGTCCGGCCTGCCCGGATCCCGCTTTGTCCTGCGTCGGGGAAAAGCTCGGACAGCCCTGGCCCAAGGGGTGTTCGTTCCGGAAGAACGCGGTTACCGTCCCTGAAGTGTTCAGGACACCCACGCCTCCGGGGTGACGGCGCACCCCGGCATCCGCACGCACCGCACGTCTTCGCACCGTTCCGTACGGCCCCACCCCGTTCCCGGAGGGACTTCGTGCACAGAAGCAGACTCAAACCCACCCACACCACGAGGCGTCCCAGACTTCGCACCACCCTCGCCCTGTTCACCGGCCTGATGCTGGCCGTGGGCGCCCCGGCGACCGTCGCCGGCGCCCATCCGGGCCACCCGGAGCACGACGAACCGGCGGCCGCCGAGGGGCAGTTCCAGCAGGTACCGCTCGCCAAGGGCGAGCCCGAGACGGGCGAGCCGATGTCGCTCGCCGTGCTCCCGGACCGCAGCGTCCTGCACACCTCGCGCGACGGCACACTGCGCCTCACCGACCAGGGCGGCGTCACCAAGGTCGCCGGCAAGATCCCCGTCTACAGCCACGACGAGGAGGGCCTGCAGGGCGTCGGCATCGACCCGGACTTCGAGAACAACCGGGCGATCTACCTCTACTACGCCCCGCCGCTCGACACCCCCGCGGGCGACGCCCCGGAGACCGGCACCGCCGAGGACTTCGCGAAGTTCGACGGCGTCAACCGCCTCTCCCGGTTCGTCCTCAACCCCAACGGCACGCTGGACATGGCCAGCGAGAAGAAGGTGCTGGACGTCGAGGCGTCCCGCGGCATCTGCTGCCACGTCGGCGGCGACATCGACTTCGACGCCGAGGGCAACCTCTACCTGTCCACCGGCGACGACACCAACCCCTTCGCCTCCGACGGCTTCACGCCGATCGACGAGCGGCCCGGCCGCAACCCCGCCTTCGACGCCCGCCGCAGCTCCGGCAACACCAACGACCTGCGCGGCAAGATCCTCCGCATCAAGGTCGCCGAGGACGGCTCGTACACCGTCCCGGAGGGCAACCTCTTCGCGCCCGGAACCGAGAAGACCCGCCCCGAGATCTACGCGATGGGCTTCCGCAACCCGTTCCGGATCAGCGTCGACGAGAAGACCGGCACCGTCTACGTCGGCGACTACGGTCCCGACGCCGGCGCCGCCGACCCGAAGCGGGGCCCGGCGGGACAGGTCGAGTTCGCCAAGGTCACCGAGCCCGCCAACTTCGGCTGGCCGTTCTGCACCGGCGACAACGACGCCTACGTCGACTACGACTTCGCCACCAAGACCTCCGGCGAGAAGTTCGACTGCGACGCCCCGAAGAACACCTCGCCGCACAACACCGGTCTCACCGACCTGCCGCCCGCCCAGCCCGCCTGGATCCCGTACGACGGCGGTTCCGTGCCCGAGTTCGGCAGCGGCTCCGAGTCCCCGATGGCCGGCCCGGTCTACCGCTACGACGCCGAGCTCGACTCCAAGGTGAAGTTCCCCGAGGCGTACGACGGCGACTTCTTCGCGGGTGAGTACGGCCGTCGCTGGATCAAGCGGATCGAGCAGACCGAAGACGGCTCCGTCGCGAAGATCAACGACTTCCCGTGGACCGGCACCCAGATCATGGACATGGAGTTCGGCCCCGACGGCGCGCTCTACGTCCTGGACTACGGCCTCTCCTGGTTCCAGGGCGACGACAACTCCGCGCTGTACCGGATCGAGAACGCCCAGGACGGCTTCTCCCCGATCGCCGAGGTGAGCGCGGACAAGACCTCCGGCGCGGCCGGCCTCAAGGTCGCCTTCACCGCCTCCGCCAAGGACGCCGACTCCCCGGACCTCACCTACAGCTGGGACTTCGGCGACGGCACCAAGGGCGAGGGCCTCACCCCCACCCACAAGTACAAGAAGGTCGGCACCTACACCGCGACCTTCACCGCGAAGGACCCCGAGGGCAACACCGGCAACGCCAGCGTCCGCATCGTGGTCGGCAACACCGAGCCCGAGGTGACGATCGACCTCCCGGGCAACGGCAGTCTGGCCGCCTTCGGCGAGCCCGTCCCGTTCAAGGTGACCGTCACCGACCCCGAGGAGAAGGTCGACTGCTCCAAGGTCAAGGTCGTCTACAGCCTCGGCCACGACTCCCACGCCCACGAGCTGACCAGCGAGACGGGCTGTGAGGGCACCCTCAAGCCGCCCCCCGGTGACGGCGGGCACGATCCCAACGCCAACATCTACGGTGTCGTCGGCGCCAGTTACACCGACGGCGGGGCCAACGGGCAGGAGGCCCTGACCGGCACCGCCCGCACCGTGCTCCAGCCGCTGCACCGCCAGGCCGAGCACTTCACCACCCAGTCGGGCGTGAAGACCTTCGACAAGACCGCCGCCAACGGCGGCAAGACCGTCGGAGACATCCACGACGGCGACTGGATCTCCTTCAGCCCCTACCGGTTCGACGGGCAGAAGAAGATGACCGTGCGGGCCTCCTCCGGCGGCGCCGGCGGCTTCGTCGAACTGCGCACCGGCTCGCCCGACGGCAAGCTGCACGGCTCGGCGTACATCCCGCCGACCGGAAGCTGGGAGACGTTCCAGAACGTCGACGTGCCGCTGCGGTCGCTGCCGAAGAAGACCACGGAGATCTACCTGGTCTTCCGGGGCGGCGACGGCGCGCTGTACGACGTGGACGACTTCGAGTTCTCCACCCGGCCGTTCAAGGGCGGCAAGAAGGTCCTGGTCTTCTCCAAGACCGCCGGCTTCCGGCACGACTCCATCCCGGCCGGCATCGCAGCCCTCAAGGAACTCGGCACCCCGGCCGGCATCACGGTCGACGCGACCGAGGAGGCCGGACAGTTCACCACGGCCAACCTCGCCAAGTACGACGCGGTGGCCTTCCTGTCCACCACCGGCGACGTGCTCAACGCCACCCAGCAGAAGGCATTCGAGAACTACGTCGAGAACGGCGGCGGCTACCTGGGCATCCACGCCGCCGCCGACACCGAGTACGACTGGGAGTTCTACGGCGGCCTCGTCGGCGCCTACTTCGACTCGCACCCGGCCATCCAGAAGGCCACCGTGCGCGTCGAGGACCACGACCACCCGTCCACCGCGCACCTGGACGACGCCTGGGAGCGCACCGACGAGTGGTACAACTACCGCACCAACCCGCGTGAGCAGGCCAAGGTCCTCGCCACCCTCGACGAGACGACCTACCAGGGCGGCACCATGAAGGGCGACCACCCGATCGCCTGGTGCCAGAGCTACGGCGGCGGCCGCTCCTTCTACACCGGCGGCGGCCACACCAAGGAGTCCTACGCCGAGGAGGCCTTCCGCGCCCATCTGCTCGGCGGTCTGCAGTACGCCACCGGCCAGGTCAAGGCGGACTGCAAGCCCGGCAAGGACTACCGGAAGATCTTCAACGGCCAGACCCTGGACGGCTGGAAGCAGGCCGGCCCCGGCAAGTTCAACGTCAAGGACGGCACCCTGGAGACCGAGGGCGGCATGGGGCTGCTCTGGTACCAGGCCAAGGAGCTGAAGTCGTACTCCCTCAAGCTCGACTGGAAGATGCGGGGCGACGACAACTCCGGTGTCTTCGTGGGCTTCCCGGCCTCCGACGACCCCTGGTCCGCGGTGAACAAGGGCTACGAGATCCAGATCGACGCCACGGACGCGCCCGATCGCACCACGGGCTCCGTCTACTCGTTCCAGTCGGCGAACATCAAGGCCCGTGACCAGGTCCTGCGTCCGCCCGGCCAGTGGAACTCCTACGAGATCAAGGTCCAGGGCGAACGGCTCCAGGTGTTCCTCAACGGAGTCAAGATCAACGACTTCACCAACAAGGACCCCGAGCGGAGCCTGACCGACGGCTACATCGGCCTCCAGAACCACGGAGCCGACGACCATGTCTCCTTCCGCAACATCCAGCTGAAGGAGCTGCCCTCCTAAGGGCGACCGGAACGGCGGCGGGCGGAGGACGCCGGACCTCCGCCCGCCGTCCGGCCGGGCCCCGCGCCCGGCACCCCGCCGGGCCCCCGCGGGCCCGCTTCCGGCGCCTCACACCCGGTTCGCGTACGACAAGGAGGCTGCCCATGTCCGCCGAACCGTCCCTCCCCACCCCCACCTCCGTCCCCTCCCCGGCCCCGCGCTTCGGCGTCTGGCTCATCGGGGCGCGCGGATCCGTGGCCACGACCGCGATCGCGGGCTGCGCCGCCGTCACCGCCGGACTCCACCCGCCGACCGGCATGGTCACCGAGACCCCCGACTTCACCTCGTGCGGCCTGCCGCCGCTGTCCTCCCTCGTCTTCGGCGGCCACGACACCGTCGACTGCCCGCTGCCCAAACGTGCCGAACACCTCGCCGCCGGCGGCGTCCTGCCGCACGGCCTGCCCTCCGCCGTGCACGCCGAACTCGTCGCCGCCGACCGGGAGATCAGACCCGGCGGCCCCCTGCCCGGTGCCACGGACGGCGGCTCGGACGGCCACGACGACGAACTGATCGACGTGTTCGCCGACGACATCCGCGACTTCGTGCGCCGCCAGGGCCTCGCGGGCGCCGTCGTGGTGAACGTCGCCTCCACCGAGCCCGCTCCCGCCGACGGCTCCCTGCCGCCGAGCTCCCGCTACGCGGCGGCCGCCCTGCGCGCCGGCTGCCCCTACGTGAACTTCACCCCCTCCACGGGCCTGCACCACCCGGCACTGGCTCCGCTCGCCGAGTCCTCGGGTCTGCCGTACGCGGGCCGCGACGGCAAGACCGGGCAGACCCTGCTGCGCTCCGTGCTCGGCCCGATGTTCCTGCAGCGCGCCCTCGCCGTGCGCGCCTGGTCCGGCACCAACCTCCTGGGCGGCGGCGATGGTGCCGCCCTCGCCGACCCCGCGGCCGCCGCCGCCAAGAACGCCGGCAAGGACCGCGTCCTCGCCGACACCCTCGGCACCACCCCCGAGGGCGAGGTCCACATCGACGACGTACCCGCGCTCGGCGACTGGAAGACGGCCTGGGACCACATCGCCTTCGACGGCTTCCTCGGCGCCCGCATGGTCCTGCAGACCACCTGGCAGGGCTGCGACTCGGCGCTCGCCGCGCCGCTCGTCCTCGACCTGGCCCGGCTGGTCGTCCGCGCCCGGCAGCGGGGCCTGTCCGGCCCGCTGGGCGAGCTCGGCTTCTACTTCAAGGACCCGGTGGGGGACGGCCCGTCCTCGCTGGCCGAGCAGTACGCGGAGCTGAGGCGCTTCGCCGGACGGCTGCGGGACGGCGCCGACGAGCACGGGGTGCGGCGATGAGCCGCGCGGCCGCCCCGGCACGGGACACGCCCGCGACGGCCGGGCCGACGGCGACGGACGGCCCGGCCCCCGGGAGCGCCGCCACGCCCCTTTCCGGCGCCGCGCCCCGCACCTCCCGCCCCCGCTCCGGCCGCGCGGGCGCCTGGGCCGAACTGCTGCGCCTGCCCGCGCTGTTCACCGTCCCCGGCGACGCCCTGGCCGGCGCGGCGGCGGCCGGCGCGCGCCCCGGGCCCCGCACCCTGCTCGCCATCGGCTCCTCCCTGTGCCTGTACGAGGCCGGCATGGCCCTGAACGACTGGGCGGACCGCGCCGAGGACGCCGTGGAACGCCCGCACCGCCCGCTTCCGTCCGGCCGCATCCGCCCGGCCGCCGCCCTCACCGCCGCCGGTGCCCTCACCGGCGCCGGACTGGCGCTCGCCGCCGGTGCGGGACGCCCCGCCCTCGCGGTGGCCGCGCCCCTGGCGGCGACCGTCTGGGCCTACGACCTCGCCCTGAAGCACACCCCCGCCGGTCCCGCGGCCATGGCCGCCGCCCGCGGACTGGACCTGCTCCTGGGCGCGGCCGCCACCGGCGGCGGCACCCGGGCCGCGCTGCCCTCCGCCGCGCTGCTCGGCACGCACACCCTCGCGGTCACGGCCGTCTCCCGCCGGGAGACCACCGGCGGCTCGGTCCTGGCCCCACTGGCGGCCCTCGCGACGACGGGGGCGCTGACACGACTGGTCACCCGCCCCACCCGACCCCCGGCAGGCCGACGGGCAGCAGCCGCCCCCGGCCTGCCGGGCTCCAGCCCGGCCGAAGGCCCGCCCAGCGCCACCGGCGTCCTCGCCACCGCCCTGGGCGCCGCCTACGCCGCCACGGCCGCCCGGCCCTACTTCCACGCCACGCTCAACCCCTCGCCCCCGCTCACCCGACGCGCCGTCGGGAGCGGCATCCGGGCCACGATCCCGCTCCAGGCCGCGCTCGCCGCCCGCTCCGGCTCGGCCGTCACCTCCCTGCTCGTCGCGGCCCTGGCCCCGGCCGGCCGGATGTTCGCGAGGAGGCCCGGCATGAGGAAGGTGAGCATCACGTGAGCCGGAACCCGAACGGCGTCTCTTCGCCCCCTCTCCGCTTCGGCTACGGCACCAACGGCCTCGCCGACCTCCGCCTCGACGACGCCCTCGCCCTGCTCGCCGACCTGGGCTACGACGGGGTCGGACTGACCCTCGACCACATGCACCTCGACCCGCTCGCCCCGGACCTCGCCGCCCGCACCCGCCGGGTCGCGCACCGGCTGGACGCGCTCGGGCTCGGCGTCACCGTGGAGACCGGCGCCCGCTATGTGCTCGACCCCCGCCGCAAGCACGGCCCGTCGCTGCTGGACCCCGACCCGGACGACCGCGCCCGCCGCGTCGACCTCCTCCTGAGGGCGGTCCGCGTCGCCGCCGACCTCGGCGCGCACGCCGTGCACTGCTTCAGCGGCACCGTCCCCGACGGCACGGCCGAGGACACCGCCTGGGAACGCCTCGCCGAGACCCTCACCCCCGTCCTGGACGCCGCCGCCACCGCCGGCGTCCCGCTCGCCGTCGAACCCGAACCCGGCCACCTCCTCGCCACCCTCGCCGACTTCCACCACCTGCGCCGCACGCTCGGCGACCCCGAGCCCCTCGGCCTCACCCTGGACCTCGGCCACTGCCAGTGCCTCGAACCCCTCCCGCCCGCCGACTGCGTACGCGACGCCGCCCCCTGGCTGCGCCACGTCCAGATCGAGGACATGCGCCGCGGCGTCCACGAACACCTGCCCTTCGGAGACGGCGAGATCGACTTCCCGCCCGTCCTCGCGGCCCTCGCCGCCACCGGCTACCGGGGCCTGACCGTCGTCGAACTGCCCCGCCACTCCCACGCGGGGCCCCACTTCGCCGAACGCTCCCTCCCGTTCCTCCACCGGGCCGCGGCGGCGTCCCCCCTCACGAACCGCTCGGGCGAGCCCTCCGCCACCCACTGAAGGGAGCCACCCCCATGACGCAGCCACACGCCACCCACGCCACCCGGGACGCGGACGGCACCCCCGCCGGGCAGGACCCTCAGGGCACCACCCCCGCCCACGTACCGCCCACCGACCTGCGCGCCGCCCTCACCGCCGAGCTCGGCGGAGCCGCCCGCGCCTGGCTCGACCAGGCCCTCGAGGAGGCGGCCGGCCGCCCCGGCACCCACGGGCCGATCTCCCTCTGGGAGCTGCGCTTGGCCGAGGCGGGCCGCCGCTGCGGCCCCGCCCACGCCGACGCCGCCCGCGTCCTGATCCTGCACGCGGCCCGCGCCGACCTGGAAGCGCTGACCCGGGTCTACCACCAGGGCACCGCCGACGAACGCCGGGCCGTCCTGCACGCCCTGCCCCACCTCGTGCCCGGCCCCGAGGCCCGCCCGCTTGTCGAGGACGCGCTGCGCACCAACGACACCCGGCTCGTCTCCGCCGCCGTCGGCCCGTACAGTGCCCGGCACCTCGACGCCCACGCCTGGCGGCACGCCGTACTGAAGTGCCTCTTCACCGGCGTCTCCCTCGACCACGTGGCCGACCTGCCCCGGCGCGCCCGGGGCGACGGCGAACTCGCCCGCATGCTCGGCGACTACGCCGACGAACGCACCGCCGCGGGCCGCCCCGTCCCGGAGGACCTGCACCGCGTACAGGCACTGATCCGATCCGGGTCCGCCCCCTCGACGCCCGCCACGGACGACCCCCACGGCCCCCACGGCAAGGAGTCCTGATGCGCCTCTTCGACCCCCACATCCACATGACCTCGCGGACCACCGACGACTACGAGGCCATGTACGCGGCGGGTGTCCGCGCCGTCGTCGAGCCCGCCTTCTGGCTCGGCCAGCCCCGCACCTCCCCGGCCTCCTTCCTCGACTACTTCGACGCCCTCCTCGGCTGGGAACCCTTCCGGGCCGCCCAGTACGGCATCGCCCACCACTGCACCCTCGCCCTCAACCCCAAGGAGGCCAACGACCCGCGCTGCACGCCCGTCCTCGACCTGCTGCCCCGGTATCTCGTCAAGGACAACGTCGTGGCCGTCGGCGAGATCGGCTACGACTCCATGACGCCCGCCGAGGACACCGCGCTCGCCGCCCAGCTCCAGCTCGCGGCCGACCACGGCCTGCCCGCGATGGTGCACACCCCGCACCGCGACAAGCTCGCCGGTCTGCGCCGCACGCTCGACGTCGTCCGGGAGTCCGCGCTGCCCGTGGACCGTGTCCTGGTGGACCACCTCAACGAGACCACCGTCAAGGAGGCCAAGGACAGCGGCTGCTGGCTGGGCTTCTCCGTCTATCCCGACACCAAGATGGACGAGGAACGGATGGTCGCGATCCTGCGCGCCCACGGCCCCGAGCGGGTCCTGGTCAACTCCGCGGCCGACTGGGGAAAGAGCGATCCGCTCAAGACCCGCAAGGTCGCCGACCTGATGCTCGCCGAGGGCTTCACCGAGGACGACGTCGACCGGGTGCTGTGGCGCAACCCCGTCGCCTTCTACGGACTCAGCGGCAGGCTCACCCTCGACGTCACCGCCACCGAGGCCACCCACGAGGGCAACTCCATCCTGCGCGGCGCGCCCGGGAACGAGCCCGCGCGGGCCGCCGGCACCCCCGCCGCGGAGGCGTGAGCCATGCGCTTCCGCCACCCCGACGGCTCCACCGTCCACCTGGCCTACTGCACCAACGTCCACCCCGCCGAGACCCTCGACGGCGTCCTCGCCCAGCTGCGGGACCACTGCGAGCCCGTCCGCCGCCGCCTGGGCCGGGACAGGCTCGGCATCGGCCTGTGGCTCGCCAAGGACGCCGCCCACGCCCTGGTCACCGACCCGTCCGCCCTGCGCGGCCTGCGCTGCGAACTCGACCGGCGCGGCCTCGAGGTCGTCACCCTCAACGGCTTCCCCTACGAGGGCTTCGGCGCCGAGGAGGTCAAGTACCGCGTCTACAAGCCGGACTGGGCCGATCCCGAACGCCTGGAGCACACCACCTCGCTGGCCCGCCTGCTCGCCGGACTCCTCCCCGACGACGTCCCCGACGGCAGCATCTCCACCCTGCCGCTGGCCTGGCGCACCGCCCACGACCCGGAGCGCGCCGAAACCTCCCGCACCGCCCTGCGCACCCTCGCCGAACGCCTCGACGCGCTCCAGGAGCTGACCGGGCGCTCCATCCGCATCGCCCTGGAGCCGGAACCCGGCTGCGTCGTCGAAACCACCCACGACGCCATCGAACCGCTCACCGCGATCGGCCACGACCGCATCGGCATCTGTGTCGACACCTGCCACCTCGCCACCTCCTTCGAAGACCCGCACACCGCCCTGGACGACCTCACCCGGGCCGGCGTCCCCGTGGTCAAGTCCCAGCTCTCCGCCGCACTCCACGCCGAACAGCCCCACCTCCCCGAGGTCCGCGAGGCCTTGGCCGCCTTCGCGGAACCCCGCTTCCTGCACCAGACCCGCACCTTCCCCACTCCCGACTCCGCTCGAGCGGGAGGGACCCCCACCGCCGCCGGACTGCGCGGCACCGACGACCTCGCCGAGGCCCTGGCCGGCAACGCCCTGCCCGACGCGGCACCCTGGCGCGCCCACTTCCACGTCCCGCTGCACGCGGCCCCCACCGCACCCCTCACCTCCACGCTGCCCGTCCTGAAGACCGCCCTGACCCGGCTCGTCGGCGGCCCGCACCCGCTCACCCGCCACCTCGAGGTCGAGACCTACACCTGGCAGGCCCTCCCACCCGAACTGCGGCCCCGGGGCCGCGCCCAGCTCGCCGACGGCATCGCCGCCGAACTCACCCTCGCCCGCGACCTGCTGACGGACCTAGGCCTGAAGGAACTCCCTTGACCCCGAACCCCACAGCGGACCGCACCGCCGGCCCCACCCCCCTCCTCGTCCTCGACGTCGTGGGCCTCACCCCCCGCCTCCTCGACCACATGCCCCACCTCAAGCAGCTCGGCCAGTCCGGCTCCCGCGCACCGCTCGGCACCGTGCTGCCCGCCGTCACCTGCGCCGCCCAGTCCACCTTCCTCACCGGCACCCTCCCCTCCGAGCACGGCATCGTCGGCAACGGCTGGTACTTCCGCGAACTCGGCGACGTACTGCTGTGGCGCCAGCACAACGGTCTCGTCGCCGGGGACAAACTCTGGGACGCCGCCCGCCGCGCCCACCCCGGCTACACCGTCGCCAACATCTGCTGGTGGTACGCCATGGGCGCCGACACCGACATCACCGTCACCCCCCGCCCGGTCTACTACGCCGACGGCCGCAAGGAACCCGACTGCTACACCAGGCCCCCGGCCCTGCACGACGAACTCACCGAAGAACTCGGCACCTTCCCGCTCTTCCACTTCTGGGGCCCCGGCGCGGACCTCGTCTCCAGCCGGTGGATCATCGACGCGACCCGCCACATCAACCGCACCCGCCACCCCGACCTGACCCTCTGCTACCTCCCTCACCTCGACTACGACCTGCAGCGCTTCGGCCCCGACGACCCGCGCTCCCTGAAAGCCGCCGCCGACCTGGACGCCGCCCTGGCCCCGCTCCTGGACGACGCCCGCGCCGAGGGCCGCACCGTCGTCGCGCTGTCCGAGTACGGCATCACCCGGGTGAACCGGACCGTGGACATCAACCGCGCCCTGCGCCGCGCGGGCCTGCTGGAGGTGCACACGCAGGACGGCATGGAATACCTCGACCCGATGGCGTCGCGCGCCTTCGCGGTCGCCGACCACCAGATCGCCCACGTCTACGTACGCCGCCCCGAGGACCTCGACGCCACCCGGGCCGCCCTCGAAGGGCTCCCCGGGATCGAGCAACTCCTCGACGACGAGGGCAAGAAGGCGCACCACCTCGACCACCCGCGCGCCGGTGAACTGGTCGCCGTCGCCGAACCCGACGCCTGGTTCACGTACTACTACTGGCTCGACGACGACCGCGCGCCCGACTTCGCGCAGCTCGTCGAGATCCACCGCAAACCCGGCTACGACCCGGTCGAGCTCTTCATGGACCCCCTCGACCCGTACGTCAAGGTCAAGGCGGCCACCGCGCTGGCGCGCAAGAAGATCGGCATGCGCTACCGGATGGCGGTCGTGCCCCTGGATCCGTCACCTATTCGGGGCAGCCACGGCCGCCTCCCGGCGAGCGACGACGACGGTCCGCTCCTCATTTGCTCCACCCCCCGTGCCGTCGGCGACCGCGTGGCGGCCACCGATGTCAAACAACTCCTGCTCCGGCTCGCCGGACTCGACTGACGCACCATCACGGCTGACGCACCACCACGCAGGCCCCTCCGAGATCCAGCTACGGAGAGTGAAACACACGGCACTGACAACGGCCGGTCCCGGCAGGACCGGAACCGGCCACGACCGAGAAGGCAGGCCACTCGTGACCCTGTACTCCGACCCCTCCCGCGCCGAGACCGTCACCACCTCGGCCACCGACGCCCCGGACGAGGGGCTGCGCCGCTCCCTGGGCGTGGACCGGCGCCGTTTCCTCAGCACCTGCACCGCCGCGGCGGCCGGGGCCGTCGCGCTCCCCGTCTTCGGGGCCGCCCCCGCCCTGGCCCACGACCGAGGCAGAGACCACGGCCACGGGCACGACCACGGTCACGGGAGCGGCGGGCAGGTGCTCGTCCCGCCGCACAAGCGCGGCATCATCCTCTACACCGTCCGTGACGCCACCGGCCGCGACCCCCTGTCCACCGATCTGCCCTCCGGCTTCCGCGAGGTCTTCAAGCAACTGGCCCGCCACGGCTACCGCCAGGTGGAGTTCGCCGGCTACAACCAGCACGCGAACGCACCCGGCGGCGCCAGTCTCGAATCCGTCGCGGGAGCGAGGCTGCTGCGCTCCTGGCTCGACGACTACGGCCTGCGCGCCCAGGGCAACCACGGCTTCATCCCGTCCTCCTGGCCGTTGACCACGGCGGACCTGGACACCTTCAAGAAACACCTCGAGATCGCCAACATCCTCGGCCTGGACCACATGGGCACCGGCGGCGACCCCACCGGCAGCTCCCACCGCGCCGACTGGGACGTGGCCGCCGACAAGTGGAACGCCCTCGGCGCGATCGCCCGCCGCGAGGGCATCAAGCTCTACACCCACAACCACGACGGCGCCTACGGCTTCCTGCTCGACGGCGGCCCGCTGGACGACCAGGGCCGGCCGACCCGCAGTTTGGGCATCCGGAAGCTGGAGTACTTCCTCAAGGTCACCGACCCCAAGGCCGTCTGGCTGGAGATGGACATCTTCTGGGCGCACGTCGCCCAGTACAAGTTCCACACGTACACCGCCCACGACGGCTCCACGCGCAGGAACGTCTTCGACCCGGCCGGCCTGGTCGCCCGCAACAACAAGCGCTACCCGCTGTTCCACGCCAAGGACGGCGTCGTCAGCACGACCAACGGCATGGGCTACGAGATGGTGCCCTTCGGAACCGGCGTCATCGACTACACGACGTTCTTCTCCCGGGTCGGGCAGCGGAACTACCACAACCCGATGGTCGAGGACGACACCGCCCCGAGCGCCACCGACCCCGGGCAGTCGCTGCGCGAGGCCAAGATCAGCTACGACAACCTGGCGGCCCTGCGCAAGCGTCGCCGCTGACCGCGAAAGCGCACACGGACCGGGCGGTCCCTCCCGCGTGCTGCGGGAGGGACCG